>JALQST010000015.1 GCA_023264315.1 Nodosilinea sp. BSH.14 | reverse complement strand
GTTATTGGTGTTGCGGTGGTGGATGTCGTGGAGCAGCCGCCAGCTATGGAAGGGGTAGATCAAGGGCAGCATCATGACGTGCCCTACCCAGTTGTTGACCCAGCGCCGGTTGGAAAAAGAGCGATGGCCGCAGTCATGGCCAATCACGAAAAAACCGGTGAGGGCCGTCCCGGTTAAAAACCAGGTGCCAGGCAGCAAAAACCAAGGGGAGAAATAAATGCTGATGTATCCCGCAATCACCGCCGCCACGCTTAGGGCTACGGAGGCCCAGGCTTTGCGAGGATCCTTTTGGAAATACACCTTGGGAATGCTTTGGACAACCTGCTTCAGGGTCAGGTCTTGGTAGGAAAGGGCATCCGGTTGAACGACGGAAGGCTCGGCAGTAGCAGTCAAAGAACGGTCTCCACGAAAGGAACAAGGCTAGGCAGCTTTTCAGGAAGCACAGTGACAAGAAACATCCCCAAGGGTGACTTGAAAAGGCCATGCTTGCAAGGCGAAAATGCGCCAAAAAAATCTGCTCTTTACCTGGGAGGGCAAGAACAGTGCATACGCCGGATGGCCAAGCAGTACGGGGAGGGAACGACTGGCTGAGAGCCGCTTCGAGCGTGACTGTAGATCACCTGGCGGAGCAGGAGAACACCAAATGAGAACACTTAGTATTCCTTCACATTTATACCACGTTGCACCGGGGTCGCCCACCCTTTCACTGCCCTCAACCCTTGCGTTCTATGAACGATTACCCCAGAGCCCCTAGGGCTAGGGGAAAATAAATGTAGTCTGAGTTACATTAGGGCCATCTATCCCGAGACCTCAATCCTGACTGGTGGAGGCTGCTGCCATGGATGTTCAACAGTTTTTGCACGAGTACAACCGAGGAGACCGCAACTTTTCGGGGGTGAGGTTGCACCGAGTGGATTTGCGGGGAGCCAACCTCAGCGGCATTGATCTGCGAGGGGCGGATCTCTCCCAGATTGCCCTGGATGGAGCCGATCTCTCCCGCGCCAACCTAGAGCGGGCTAATCTGTCCGATGCTGATCTCACCGGTACCGACCTGAGCGGGGCCAACCTTCAGCACACCAATCTGATTGGGGCTGACCTGCGGCGATCAAGCCTTGTTGGGGCCGACCTCAGCCAAGCCGACCTCCGCAGTGCCAATCTAGAACAGGCCGACCTGCGCGGGGCGATCCTCTGCGACGTGGGCCTCAGTGGAGCCAATCTCACGAATGCCAATTTGGTGAGTGCCTGGGTTGAAAATACCTCCCTAGAGGAGGCCGAATTGGGGGGGGCGAATCTCAACTTGCTTCGCCGCTGCGCTCTCAACACCCCTTCCGCCGGAGAATCCCGCTGGATCTCCTGGGGTATTCACTAGATTCTGTGACCTAGATCCCAGGAAGAGGTGATAAAGATCACCGTTTTTATCCCGCAAGATCACCCAGGGGGTCAAGGGCTATCACAGTGTCGTGCTGGGAAAGACGCCATAGTAAGGGATTCACCCGCCGTCTTTCCGGTTTCCGGCCATGACATCTACCTCCCCCTCCACGTCCACCCTCGTCTCCATCGCGGATCAGATCTTTGCGGATCGACGCATCACCCGCCCGGTTCAGCGTGACCTCATGCAGCTCTTGCTGGGCAAGGCGCAGATTAGTAGCCAGGAGAAGGCCCTGGCGCAAAGCATTTTCGATGCTATTCAGCAGGGTCGGCTGCGGGTGGTGGACTAGCTATGGCTGTAGACATTTTGATTGAGACCCGTTCGGGCTGAGTTTGTCGTTGGCGTAGCCTCTCCGACGGAGAAAGCCCATCAGCCTCAACCCGTGCCCTTCGACAGGCTCAAGGCGAATGCACTGTCCTTGTCCTGACAAGGCTGGCTGTAGCTATACAACGGCTATCGGGAAATGGCCATCGGGAAGTGGCCATCGGGAGGTGGCTTCCTTGCCCGTCAATGCTGAGAGCGACCCAACCGGAGGCGTGCCGTTCCCGATTAGCCAAGGTCTAGGCCAATTCATGGCTAAGATAACCGCTGGTTAGGCCAACCGCTGGTTAGGTCAATAGCCGATCAATAAACATTGAATGATCCAAGGTTTCCTTGGCCGGACGCCGAGTCCAGCGGGTTTCACCGTGGACGGCCCCATAGAGGTAGGATCGGGCTTCGGCGGGCAAGACAGATTCGGTAAATTCGGTGCCCTCCACACAGGCTGACCGCAGGGACGCTTCCCCCAGATGGGCTCGGGTGAGGTCGGCGCGGCAGAGATTGACCTGATCCAGGTTGCCATGCCACAGGACGGCCCCCGTCAGGTTGGCATTGTAGAGATTGGCCCCTACCATGGAGACGCCGCGCATGGTGGTGTGGGCCAAGTTGGCGGCACTGAGGTTGGTGTGATTGAGGTTAGCCCCATTGAGTTTGGCATCCTTCAGGTTTACGCCGGATAAATCGAGGCCACTGAGGTCAACGCCGTTGAGCCAAGCCCCCTCCAAGTTCACAGCGGATAAGCAGGTACGGTCTAGGTCTGCGCCGCTGAGGCGTACCCCGGTAAGATGAGCCCAGGCAAGATTGGTCTCCCGCAGGTTGGCCCCCCGCAGGTTGGCCCCGCTGAGATTGGCCCCACACAGGTTTGCACCACTGAGGTCGGCATTGCGCAGGTTGACGTAGCACAAATCCGCGCCACTCAGTTGAGCTTGGCGGAGGTCGGCCCTCACCAGAAAGGCTCCCCGCAGGCTGACCTTGGTCAAATCGGCTCCAGCCAGGTGGGCTTCGCTCATTTTGGCAAAGCTAAAGTTGGCCCAGTTGGCCTTGGCCCCATTCAAAACGGCTTGAGTGAGGAAGGATCGACTGAGGTTTGCACCCTTGAGGTTAGAACGGCTGAGATCGACCCCTACCAAGATGTGGTGGGCTAAGTCTACCCCGGCCAACTGAATTCCAACGAAGTCTCGGTAGCCAGCTTCGTAAAGTTCGAGAAAGTACTGAATGTTCATAGTACTGCGGGAGTAAGTCCTGGCGGAACCGGACTCACGGAGAATGGTAGTGGGCACGGTTATTTCCCAAACGAGAACAGCGAACATAGGTCTTGCAGAATACGCCGCTGCCCCGAGGGCTGTACTGGCGCATTATGGGTGAGAAATCAGGATGGGCATTTCGCTGATAATGGACTCAATGAGCGCAAAACGAGGTTAAAAGGGCGATAAGTTATCCCTTAAACGACGAAAGCCTAATGCTTAACAGTCGTGAAGGTACAGAGTTAACCTTGACTCTGTAGGACAATAATGGGGGATATCTGAGCTCACCAAGACTTCCCTTTAAGGAACGAATCTAGGAGACATTTCAGCTATAAATCAGAATGTTTATCGATCTAGTCAGAGGGCATGAACTCCATCATGAATCGAGAAAAGTGCCTAGAGTCTAGAAGCATGGAATTGAATGCAATCCCAAAAAATCGAAAAATTAACAAACGAGATCAATATTAAATATCTTTTAACATTTGTGCGCAGTGGAGCCTAAGCCTCCTGACTTAAAGCGTAGTTGGTTTTTCGATCTTTGTCAGTTTAGTTTATATTAAGCTTGTTTGATATTTCAGTGTGAAACTTAGCAGTCTCTTGCCATGCAACGCCTGATTTTTGGTGCCCTTTGGCTAGGGTTTGTAGGCTATGCCGTCCTATTGGCCCCTGCGGATCAGCCTGATACCGCCGACCTCATTCTGCGTCTCTCCACCGGCCAGTGGGATGGCATTAACCCGGCGCTCATTGCCCTTTTCAATGCCATGGGGCTGTGGCCTGTGGTCTATGCGGCACTGGCCCTGGTGGATGGCCGGGGCCAGCGCCTGTGGGCTTGGCCCTTTGTGGTAGCCTCCTTTGCGGTGGGGGCCTTTGCCCTCCTGCCCTACCTGGCCCTACGGGTGCCCGTGGCCTGGGCTGGGCCTGAGGATCGACTGTTGCGCGTGGTCGGGAGCCGTTGGCTGGGGGCTAGTTTGGCCGTGGGGGCTGCGGTGCTACTGGTTTGGGGGTTGGGGTATGGCGACTGGCCTGCCTTTTGGCAGCAGTGGCAAACGTCACGATTTGTCCACGTTATGGCCCTCGACTTTACGGCCCTGTGGCTTCTGTTCCCCGTCTTGCTGGTGGATGACCTGCCCCGACGCGGCCTCAACCAGCGGTGGATTCTGCCCGCCGTCCTGGCCTTGCCCCTCCTGGGGGCGACCCTATATCTAACGCTGCGGCCCGCTTTGTCAGCCCATGGTGCGGAGGCATCGAGATCCGTCGCGGCTCCCATGCCGGAGTCCTAACGCGGTTCAGCCCTAGCCCTCCTGCCTGCCTGCGATCTTCAAAGAGCGGAACATCCATGTGAAGAATTGCACCTAATCACCATGGCCCTGCAACAGTCCATGACAAGGTTCCCATAGGCTTCTATGATGGATAGTATGGGTCGCTTTTTATACTTGCGGCATCCCCTCGTCGCTCACGTTTTTCCCTCCATCGTTCCTGCTTTTTCAATGAGGTGTGACCTATGCAACGCGCTGTTTCCTCCCCCGTGAAATTTGCCGCCCTAGGGCTTTTAGGGCTCGGTGTTGGGCTGGGCTGCCTCAAGGCGGGCACGGTATTAGCCCAGGCTTGGCCCAACTGGGCCGGTGATCCCCTCTACGGAGAAGCCTATCTACAATCTGGGTTTACCCCCGATCCCTACACCGTAGACGTGGTGGCCGGTGGCTCAACCGATGCGGGTTCCCTCGGCCTTGGCGGTGACTGCGTGGGGTTCATTGCGGCTGACCAGCCTGATTTTCGGGTGCAGTATGAGGCGGACAGTTATCCCCTCAGCTTCCTGGTTGAGTCGGCAGCGGATACGACCCTCGTGATCAACGGCCCCGGTGCAGAGTGGTACTGCAACGACGATTTTAACGGGATGAACCCCGGTGTCTATTTGCAGCGACCCCCTTCCGGCCAGTACGACATTTGGATCGGTCACTATGGCGATACCTCGACCCACGATGCCACGCTATACATCACGGAGTATGCACCCTAGCGGTGGTGCTGGTGGTCGTAATCAGATCGAATGGGGCTGAGATGGGATAGGTGGACACTATTCGGTCGCCTCGGTCTGGGTCTCAGGGGCGATGGCCCAGTCTTTGATGTTCCAGGTGCTGGCGTCCCAGGGCGTGAATTCTGCCGGGGCGAGGCGGTTGGAGACGGCATTCACCAAGGCCCGATGCACCACGGGAATGACCGCCACATCGGTGGTGAGGACTTGGTTCATCTGCTGAAACAATGCGGTGCGCTGGTCGGGGTCGAGTTCCGCCTTGGCCTGGGCCAGCAAGCGGTCGTATTCGGGGTTGCAGTAGCGGGCGTTGTTGGGTTCTTGCCACTGGTTCGCCATGGAGGCGATTTTTTCGCAGCTCCACCAGCCTAGGTAGGTGGCGGGGTCGGGGCTTTCGTTGCCGATGGAGTAGATTTGCATATCGGCATAGAAGTGGTTGAGGCTGTTGGTGTCTTCGGGATTGGCGGAGAAGAACTCATCCACCCGCACGCGGGAAACTTGCACCGCCACGCCTACCTCCTTCAGGCTGTCGGCCACGATGGCCTGGGTGCGCTGCCGCACGGGGTTCACCGCTGACTGAAACAGCACCTCTAGGGGGACGCCGCCTTGGTCGCGGATGCCGTCTCCATCGGAATCCACCCAGCCTGCCTGCTCTAGCAGTAGCTTGGCCTTGACCAGATTGTATTCGTAGCCGAGGTCGGGGATTTGGTACTCCTCGGGAGCTACCAAAAGCTGGGCGGTGGGTTTTCCGGCGGGGCCGTAGAGTTCCTGGGCGATGGTGTCTCGGTCAATGGCGAGGTTGATGGCTTGGCGCACCCGCCAATCGCTGAAGTAGGGGTGGGGCGTCTGGGGGTTGGCCTGCTCTCCGGCCTCGGTGCGAACGAAGGGGTTGGCAAAGTTCACCATGATTCGCTCCACCTGGGATCCAAACAGGTAGGAAATCTGGCCCAGGGCATCGGGTTCGAGGGCGGCGAGGGCATCGGCTTCCACCTGGAGGTTGTGGGCAAAGTCGGCGCTGCCCCGCTGCATCACCTCCCGTGCGGCGGCGTAGGGCGCAATGCCGCCCTGGAGTTCCACCCGCCGAAAGGCCGGACGGCCATCCCAGTAGGTCGCGTTCGCTTCGTAGATCACAGTACCCGGCTCAAAGCCCACCGCTTGGTAGGGGCCAGTGCCCACGGGCTGGAGGTTGGCCGGGGCTTCGCGGGCGTTGAGGCCGTTGTAGTCGGCATAGTGGTGCTGGGGCAAAATCATCCCGGTTTGCCCGGTGAAGGGCACATCCCAGGCGGGGGTGGGGCTGGTGAAGGTAATTTTGACGCGATGATCATCCAGGGCTTCCACGGATTCCACCCCTTCGTAGAACTGGGCGGTGGCAGCGGACACCTCCGGGTTGCGGATGAACTCGAAGGTGAACACCACATCCTCGGCGGTGAAGGGTTCGCCATCGGCCCAGGTCACATCCCGGCGCAGGCTCCAAATCACGCTGGTGCCGTCTTCGGCCAGCCCCCCGTTGGCCTCGGTGGGAATCTCCGCTGCCAAAAAGGGGATGAGTTCGCCGTCTTGGCTATAGCTGGCCAGGGGCTCATAGCTGAGCCGAGCCGCCTCAAAATCCTGGTAGCCCGTGGCGAGGTGGGGGTTGAGCGTGGCCACGGATCGCCCATAGAGCAGCCGTAGGGTATTGGGATCCCGCTGCACGGGGGCGGTTTCGGATTCCACCTGGGTCATTCCCTCTAGATTCGTGGGACTACAGGCCACCGCGCCCACCAAGGAAAGCCCTGCCGCCAGGGCCACCATCCCCCGAAATCCTACGTTTAACCGCCCCATGACTAATCGCCGCATGACCGATTCCTTGATTTGCCTATGCTCAGCTACCGTTGGCCCTGCTGATCCAGGCCTTTCCCATCCTAAGAGATTCTTTTTCCGGTATGGGACAACGGCCTAAAAAGCCTAGGGTCGCTGACTTCGCCTAGGGGCTAACTGCTGTGGCCCTAGGAGTCCCATCCCCCAGAACTACCGAGGCACAATCAGGTTGGTGAGGGCTTGCTGAAGATCGGCGGTGAGGGTTTCCACGGCGGTCTTGGCGGCACGGCGGGAGGGGGCATAGGTGGGCCAGCGATCGCTGACATTGATGGGCTGGCCCAGGGTAATGAGGGCCTGTCGTCGGCCTAGCTGGGGGCGCTTGGGCACGGCGGTTCCCTTCACCCGCTCCACCAGGTCAAACAGGATCAGACTGGTTTCCGCCAGCCGTTCAAAGCTGGGGCTGGCCCCCGCATAGTGGCCACTCACGGCCACAAAGCTTTCCACTAGGCGCATGTGGCGCAGGTGCAGACGGGCGGCTTCGGCCATCCAGTTGGCCAAGCCGCGATCAAAGGGAGAAAGCTGGTCGGGGTGGTCGATGTCTTCGCGGTAGATGGTCATCCACCCTACCTCCTCCAGGCGGCGGCAGCGGGTTTCTAGGGTACCGCTATGGGGCAGGCCAAAAAACTGCTCCCCCACTTCCAAGGCCCGATTGAGCAGGGGTTTCAGCCGTCGGGCAATGTCCCTTGGATCCTGCGTAGCATCCGGTGTAGATGCCTTCATCTCTGGCCAAGGGCCACCATAAAAACGGGCATAGAACTGCTCCATTTGGCCCAGGAGATACTGCCCCAGGGTGAGCAGCCGGGGGTAATAGTCCGCTGCGGGGGCGGTGGTGGGTAGGGATTGTACCGGGATCCCACAATCCGCCTCAAGCTGGCCCAGCAGGCGGTTTAGCACCGCCCAGTTGGGTTTGGGATAGACATACTGCAACCCCACGGGCAGGAGGATTACGGACTCTGGCCGTTCGGCCTTGTGCAAATCCTCCACGGCCCAAAAGGCCACTTGGGCTGTCCCCGGTTCTAGGGGGCTGATCACTTCCCCGTGGCCGTTGGTGGCTCCCTCGGGCGCAATGGTGACGGGAAACGGCCCATTCACCAGGTGTTCCCGCACCGACTTGAGCGCCTTCAGATCCAACCGCCGCCCTCGATGTACTGGAATGCCGCCCATGCTGGCAAAGAACCACTCCAACCACTTTCCGGCCCAGAGGGGCATCCCTCGGTCGTACATAAAGAAGCTGTGGATGGGTCGCCGTAGGGAAAGTCCCGTCGCCTTGGCCGCCTGGGGCACCAGCCGCGAAAACAGGTAAGACAAACTGAGGGGATCGTCCACCTGGCTATGGCGAAAGGCCAGCAGCAGCCGAATCTGGCCCCGCTGAAACTGCTGAAACAACTCCGCCAAGACCTCAGGATTGGGGCAGGTGACGGGCCAAATGCCCACGGGCAACCAGGGCCGCAGCCGCACCCGCAGCAAAAAGGGCAGACAGCAATACCCTCCGCGCACCACCCATGCCCGATAGTGGGGTGGAATAAACCCCAGCCGGGGCTGAACCTTATCCGCTTCAGGCACCGCAACCTCCAGCACCACATCCGACCACCGCCCATCCGGGAGATGGCCCATCCACCTTAATCGATTTCAGGCCATTCCAGAGCGTCCTCCCCATCCCGGCCATAGGGTGAGGGCGGACGGTCACTACTCCAGGCCCACCAAGGGGTTTCGCACTCGCCACAGCGATAAAACTCCTGCCACTTGCGCCGATGATCTTCGCCATAGACCGGGGAACGACGGTTAATCCACACCGCCTGGGCCTGCTGGCTGCTGGCTCCACAGCGGGGACAGCAAAAGGCGGTGGCGTGGCTGGCGGTGGCGGCCCAATCGGGCGGCAGGGGAGAGAAAGCATCCATAGACCAGGGCAGCGCGACGGCGGAACGCGCAATAGAGCATCCCCTCAATCTTAGAGCGTGTCAACCCTGCCATGGGTTAGGGCTTAGCCCACGGATCTGGGGATTGGTGCAAAAACAGGCGCTTGGCGGCACGGGTAAAGGCCACGTAGCAGAGCTGGTTGCGTTCAATGATGTTGCGGTTGACGGCCATGGAGGGAAGGTCTACAAACACGTCCTGAAAGGTAGACCCCTGGCTTTTGTGAACCGTCAGGCTGTAGGCGTAGTCTACGTCGTGGAAGCGCTGGCGCAGATCCCAAAATTCCATCCAGCGTTTTTCCTGGGCCAAGCCATCCAGCTTGGCTTGAAATTCGCGTTGGCCCGATTCGTGCAGCACGCGCAGGGTTTTGTAGTCGCCTTCCTCGGTTTCCACTTCGAGGATCCACACGGGCCATTCGCCCTCGCGCCCGCGAGCGGTGTAGAGCACCTCGCATTCCGCCGAGGTAGACAGCACCAGGGTTTCTTCGTTGAGGCAGGGGTTGAGGGCAATCAACCGTTCCCCAGCGACAAAGCGCGGGGCCTGGGGCGGATGCAGGGCGCGACGAATCAGGCGGTTCAGCTCATTGACCCGGCGGTTGGTATAGGCCAGGGCGCGAACTTGGTCGGGGTTGTCTTGGTAGCTGGGGCTGGTAAAGGCTTTGATCAACAGCTTTTCCCAAGCGGGGCGGGGCAGCACAAAGCAGCCCTCGGTGTGGTCGGCGTTGGTGTCGGTTTGGAAGACGGGCCAATGGGGGCGCTCTAGGTTGCGCCGCAGGTCTTCGGCAATGACGCCAATAGCCCCGCCGTAGCGCACCACCTCGGTTAGCTCACTGCGGTGGAGCACGTTGCGAAAACAGGCGGATTCCGGCTCGTTCACCGGGGGCAACTGGGCCGGATCCCCGACGAACAAAATTTGAGTGCCGTGGTACAGGTTAGACACCGCATTCACCAGCAGTTCCCACAGTTCCTCGTTCACCATGGAACATTCGTCCACAATCACCAGGCGATAGCGGTCAAACTGGCTGCGCTGCTTGTTGTCCACTTGAAAGACCTGCCTGCCGTCCTCCTCATTCACCACCGGACGCAGTCCCAGCAGTTTGCAGCAGGTCATGGCGTCCACCTCCAGCCGCCACCGCGCCGCCATGGTGGCCAGCACCTTGGTCGCCTTGTTGCTAAAGGCCGTCAGCACCATTGGGCGATGATCCCCCCGCTGGCGCAAACCCTGGATAAACGCCTGCAACAGCGTCGTTTTGCCCGTACCCGCATAGCCCGTCAGCAGGTAGAGCTTGTCGTCGCCCGCCACAAAATCGTCCAGGGCCGCTAGGGCTGCCGCCTGATCCGGGGTCAGTTCCACTGCCCGATCAGGGGTGGAACGACCCTTCATAGATCGGCCAGACGGCTTAGATTGGGACGGGGGCGGCACCATGGGCTTTGCAACATAAGGAGGAGAGGGCTTGAGGGTGAGGTTGATGCGGGGCCAAAGCCTACCCTCACCCTGCGGTCAGGGTGCCCAGTTCCCTGAAAAAATCGATAGGCTCAACCGACGGTGCCCTTGCCCCAGGATAGCGATCACACCGTGATAAAATGCGTCATAATTCTGATACATTTCGATTGAAACCAGGGGCACGGGGTGTTTCCCTTCGTCAATCGGTTCGGTTCATTTGGCTGTGTAGAGAGAGGATTAACCGTTCATGGATGCTGTAATGCTGCTGGCTAAGCTACCCGAAGCCTATTCACTGTTCGATCCCCTGGTGGATGTGCTGCCCATTATCCCTGTTTTCTTCCTGCTGCTGGCCTTTGTGTGGCAAGCCGCCGTGGGCTTCAAGTAAGATTGGTTCAACTGATCGACCCACGCCTAGATGAGTCCCAGTGCTGAACGGGTTTTCCGAGTCTGGCCTATCGAAAAGCTGTCATGGGTCTATGGCAGCTTTTTTAGCGTCCATTATCAGGGTTCATATCAGGTTACAGAACGTAACTAACCGCTTGTATTCGCCCCAGAATGGCGGTTTAGTTTTAGCGCTACCGTGAAAGCCCCGCACTCTGCCAAAGGCGAGTGTCGGGATGAAAACGGGGTGGTTGCGAGGCCCCCTCAACGTTATGCCTAGCGTTTGCGTGGCGGCGGAGAGGGGAGACGATCAACTGCCAACCTGGTAACATTAAACTACGTGCCGCAATCCTAGTGTTGGCATTTCTACGGTCATCCCTGCCAAGCGACAGTGTAGACACCCACAGCCGGAACACGATTACTGGAAAGCGCAAAATCGGGAATTTCAAGGCAAGCCTCCTTCGGGAGAAAACTATCAACAGTGGGGCTGGGCGTCTTCCTCACTCTAAAAAGCTCGAACCCGGTAGCCAGTGGTAAAACACTTCCGGTGGGAGAAGCCCGCACCGGATGCTTGCATCGGTGTCGGGAGTACGTCACTAGGGTGGGCAAGTCCCTGGAGATCCCCCTAAATCCCCCTTAGGAAGGGGGACGTTGGCTCCAGTTCCCCCCTTCCTAAGGGGGGCTAGGGGGGATCAATCCCAGACATCAAGCAACACAAAAACTTATGTATAAGCAGTAGCCTCGCGGGAGAAGGTCTGAGGGTGAGGGCTACTCCATCGTTACTGAGATCGGACTGCCGGAAGCCTCCCCACCAGAGCGGGGTTGGGCCTGGAAGTGTTCCATCAACAGGGTTTTGAGGACATCGGGCAGGTCGTCGCAGGGGATGCCCTGCATGACTTTCTCGCCGAGGTGGGCGTCTTTGCCGACCTTGCCGCCCATGAAGATGTCTACGCCTTCGGTCATTTTGCCGTCCTTGCGGACTTTGGTGCCCATCAGGCCGATATCGGCAACCTGGGGCTGACCGCAGGAGTTGGGACACCCCGTCCAGTGAATCCGCACGGGCTGGGGCAGCGTAAGTTCAGCATCCAGGGCTTTGGCGAGCACCTGGGCGCGTTGCTTGGTTTCCACCAGAGCAAAGTTACAGAATTGCGCCCCGGTGCAGGACACCAGTGATCGCATGAGGGGCGAGGGATGAATGGAGAATTTCTGGAGCAGGGGTTCCTCCAGCAGCACAGGCATGCGGTCATCGGGAACATTAGGAATAATGACATTTTGCTCTACGGTCAGCCGCAGTTCGCCGTCGCCATAGACTTCAGACAGGCGGGACAGTTCGTAGAAATCCTCGGCCCACAGGCGACCGACGGGCACATGCAAGCCCATATAGTTCAGACCGGACTGCTTTTGGGGGTAGATGCCGATGTGATCCCGTTTGTCCCAGTCCATTTCGTCCTTTTCGGCGGCGGGGGACAAGGGCTGACCGTAGGCGGTTTCGACCTCAGCGCGGAAGCGGTCTAGCCCCCATTCGTCGATCAGCCACATCAGGCGGGCCTTTTGGCGGTTCACCCGGGGGCCGTTGTCGCGGTAGACCTCCAGGATGGCGCGGCTCAGATTCACGACGCTATCGTCCGCAGGAACCCAGGCGTTGAGGGGAATGGCGGCTTCGCAGCGGCGGGCGGAAAAGAAACCCCCAACTAGGACGTTAAAGCCCAGAATTCCATCTTTGAACGCGGGAACAAAGGCAATGTCGTTAATTTCGGCGTGGATGGAGTTGTCCCGTCCGCCCTCGATGGCGATATTGAATTTGCGGGGCAGATTGCTAAACTCAGAATTGCCCTGACCGTTGCCCGTGATCATATCCTGGACGTTTTGTACCAGTTCCCGCGTGTCGATCAGTTCATCGGCATCCAGCCCAGACACTGGGGAACCCGTGATGTTGCGCACGTTGTCCATGCCGGACTGCACGGAGGTAAGCCCTGCCGCTTCAAGCTGCTGGAAAATATCGGGAATATCCTCCAGTAAAATGCCGCGAAGCTGAATATTTTGCCGGGTGGTAATGTCGGCACTGCCGTCTTCACCATAGCGCTGAATAATATTGGCCAAGGTACGGACTTGACGACTGTCCATAACCCCATGGGGGAGCCGCAGCCGCAGCATAAATTTACCAGGGGTAACAGGGCGGAAGAAAATGCCTAGCCACTTGAGGCGATGGGTCAAATCCGTTTCATCCACCGCTTCCCAGCCAATTTTAGCAAAGTGGGCTAGGTCATGCCTAACGAGCAAGCCATCCTTTTCAGCCTTTAATTTCTCAAATTTGTTTAGTTTTTCACTAGCAACTTCACTAGGTCTATCCACAGAAATAGTCACAGGCACACCGCCTTAAATTACAAGAAATACATGAGACAATAAATAAATGGCGTTCCAGCCTGAATCGATGACATTCTAGTCAAAATCATAACGGCTTCAAGCGGTCATTCAAGCAGACGAATCTATAGCGTGGGATTGACATTCTAGATGCCACCCGACAGGCATTAGCAAGCTATTACAACAGCCTAAAATGCTAAACTAATACCTTAAATAAATCACAGATTATGATTTACTCAAGCCCTATAGAAAGCGTCAAGCACGAATAACTTTTTCTGATTTACCTGTGTCTTAAAGGGTAAAATGCGAGGTCGCCATAAACAACGAATTAGACGGAGATTTTTTGGTTTACCCTAGATACCATAAGCGGCCCATTTCCAGATTTTTTGTATATCTCACTACGCTTTCAGGGGATCCATGCATGGCTTGCAATATTAAATTGCGAGATGTGCATAACTGGGTGTCGTCATCGGCTATCACTATAGGAGGCGACCCAGGCAGGATAGACTTGCGCCTTGCTACGGAGAGGACTCCGTGGTTGGTGCTTCTGGAGGGTGCTTCTGGATTATGACGAGTTCTAGGCCGATAGGGAAAAAGGTTGTGATAGATTCCGTTGCCCCCTCGACAGGCGCTTGGCTAGACCAAGCCACTCAGGCCGAGACTGAGGCCCCTGCGGTTAGATCTGCTGGAGAGACTTCCCGAAGGGCGGTGATGGATGTGGTTCATTTGCGGCAGGGCAGTTTTGCCGAGCGCTGGGAAGCGGCCAAGCAGATGCCCCAGATGGGAGAAGCAGCCATTGCTGACCTCGTGGCTATTCTCAACGATGGGGCGCTGTCCTGGGAGGCCCGGTGGCTTGCGGCCCGCAGTTTGGGCTACTTCGATCAGCCCACGGTGATTACCGCCCTTATCGAAACCCTCACCCGTGTGGAGGATGCCCTAGACGAGGATTTGCAGGCCGCCATCATCCAGGCCCTCGGCCACATTGGCCCCAGCGCCATCGCAGTACTCAGCACCCTGTTGGCCCACCCCGCTCACCGGGCTGCCGCCATCGAAGCGCTCATTGGCATTCCCCACCCCGCTACGATGATGCCCCTGGTAACCGTGGTAGGCCAGACCGAGGGCGGAACAAAGGCCAAGGTCATTGAAGCCCTGGGGCAGTTGGCCGACCCCGATCAGTTACCCCTGTTTACGAACGCCCTCAACGACCAGGCTTCCACGGTGCGGTTGGCCGCGCTTCAGGGCTTAATTATCCTCAGACGACAGGTGGATGAGACCCAATGGGTCGCTTGGATTCAGCCCTTGGTCAACGATATCAACCTCGCCGTGGCCCAGCGTGCCATCCATGCCCTAGGCCGCACCCCTGCCCCCGCTGCCACCCAGATCCTCCAAGGGATACTGGGGGCGATTCATACCCCAGACATCCTTAAAATTGACGCCGTGAGGGCGCTGGCTTGGCAGGACACCGCTGCCGCCCTCACGGCGTTGCTTGGGGCCTGGAAGACCTCGGGGCAGAACGTTCGGATTGCCTTGGTGCAAGGGCTTTCCCAGATGACTCAACCTAGCCTGAAAACGCAGATGATCAATCCTGTGCAGCAATGGTTGACCGAATTGCCGGCGACGGCAGAACACAGTTTGCTGCGCCGCAATTTGGTCATGGTGTTGGGGCAGGTGGGCGGTGATAGTGTTCTCCCAATCCTGTACGCCCTGAGTCAGGATAGCGATGCTGGGGTACGTCTCCATGCCGCCGCCGCGCTTCAGCAGGGCTAGGAATCCCTGGCCTCGGGCTGACTTCCGGAGCCCAGGGATTCCGTAAGCCAGCGCAGAAGGGCGGTGTCATCCTCTGTTTGGGAGCGCACCAAGGCTGCCTCCACCAGGGCGATCTCTAGGCCCGGAAGCACGCCCGAAACCTGAATTTGGCGACTTCCCCCCTCGGCCACGGCAAAGGCCAGCACCTGGTGCTCCGCCACGTTGACCACCCAATATTCGCCTACCCCCAGCCGTTCATAGAGCAGGCGTTTGGTTCCCAAATCGTCCTTAAAGGAACTGCCGCCAATTTCAATCGCCAGGGTGGGCGGACCGAAAACATTGACATCAATGGGCGCATTATCCTGCGGTGGCAACCGAAAGTCGGGGCCAATGTAGAAGGCGGCATCGGGTTGACAGCCACGTTCTCCAGCCTTGTAAAAGCTGCCGTTGGTAAATCCAGCCATGCGCAGATTTCTGAGTACACCAAATAGGCTCACAATCTGAGTAATCAAGGTATTCTGTCGTGCGTGTCCGCCACCTAGGGGAGCCATTTCAATCCTCATATAGCCGTGGTCAAAGTAGCCCTGGCCCTCGTTGTAGGGGGGCGTGTCTAGGGTGGCGATAAAGTCTTCCCAGGTGGCCTTCACCCAAGTGTCGGTGGGGGGCAGAGTAGCGGCAGGGACGGTGGAGGTAGACAGGGCCATGGTGGAAACTCCCCTAGACATTGGGTCGAGGTGGGGCCGTGCGCGGATCCCCTACCCCATCCCCGTGATCATACGACAAGATTCAAGGCCGCAAAGCCCGACCCAGGCAAACCCATGGGGGTGGCTAGGGACTAAACCGCTGGCCCAGGATGTAGGTGGCGGCTACGGCGCGGTCGTCGCCCATGATCAGCAGGGAGAAGAGGGCATCGGCCACCGTCGCCAGATCGGCGGTGATGGGGGCTTGGTTGCGGAGGGCCAGTAGGGGGGTGGCCCTGGGGTTGAGGACGATGATATCCGCTTCGTTACCGGGGTTAAAGCTGCCGATTTTGTCCTCTAAACAAAGGGCCTGGGCACCGCCCAGGGTGGCCAAAAAGAGGGCTTGGAAGGGGGAGAGCGCTTGGCGGCGCAGTTGGGCCACTTTGTAGGCTTCGTTGGCGGTTTGCAGCAGGGAAAAACTGGTTCCGGCCCCCACGTCCGTCCCGAGGCCCACTTTGACGGGGCTTGCGGCGGACTTGGCCCGGTCTAGGCGAAACAGACCGCTTCCCAGGAACAGGTTGGAGGTGGGGCAGAAGGAAATCGCGGCCTTGGCCTCGGAAAGACGGCGAAATTCTGCCTCCGTGATCTGGACGCCGTGGGCAAACACCGACCGCTCCCGCACCAAGCCCGTTTGGTCGTACACGTCTAAGTAACCGTCGTACTGGGGGAAGAGTTCCCGAATCCAGGCCACCTCGTTGACGTTTTCCGAGAGATGGGTGTGCAGGTACAGGTCGGGAAATTCGTCGAGCAGTTGCGCCGCTGCCTTCAGTTGGGCCTCGGTGGAGGTGGCGGCAAAGCGGGGCGTGACGGCGTAGGCCAATCGGCCCCGACCGTGCCATTTTTCAATCAGCGCCTTGGATTGGGCATAGCCCGTTTGGGGCGTATCCCGCAGATAGTCAGGCGCATGGCGATCCATCAGCACCTTGCCGCTAATCATTCGCAGGTTGCGGGCCAGCGCCGCCTCAAAAAAGGCCTCCACGGACTCTGGAAACACTGCCGCAAACACCAGGGCCGTGGTGGTGCCATTTTTCAACAGTTCATCCAAAAATAAATCGGCGATGCGGCGGGCATGGCTGGGGTCTTGAAATTGGCGCTCGGTGGGAAAGGTGTATTGGTTCAGCCATTCCAGGAGTTGTGCCCCGTAGGCGGCGATCATCCCGGTTTGGGGGTAGTGCACGTGGGTATCGATGAATCCCGGCATAATCAGATGGCCGGAATAGTCCACGAGGGGCAGGTGGGCGTAGGGATCCTGAAGGTCGGTAAAGGGGCCAAGGGCGGCAATATGGCCGTTCTCCACCACCAGCAGACCATCCGGGACGTAACGCACAGCCTCGGCGGCGGGCACAAAAAACGGATCGGCCACGCAGTCTAGGAGGGTGCCGCGCAGGGCAAGGCTGGGGACTGGGGCGGCGGACGGTTGACCCATAGCGACTCCGGGCATCTCGGCAAAGGGAACGGCTGTTGGGATTGTCTCACTAGCCACCGGGGGATGACAATGCTGGGCGGCTTCAGGGGTGGGGGGATGTGCCACAATGGACAGGCTGACCTCGGGTGTGGAGAGAAAGCCCTGTGACCATGCACGTTGAGTTTCGCGAGTGCGACTTTTTTAACCTGTGGATTTGGCTGCGG
This sequence comes from Nodosilinea sp. BSH.14, assembly GCA_023264315.1. Classification (GTDB taxonomy): domain Bacteria; phylum Cyanobacteriota; class Cyanobacteriia; order Phormidesmidales; family Phormidesmidaceae; genus Nodosilinea. The sequence continues at coordinate 3,140 of JALQST010000015.1, read as the reverse complement.
TTTGAAACCGTGCCCTCCAGCTTGGAGCAGCAATATATCGACGAGGTGTTTTCTTCCTGGTTTTTCCTGGGCAAGCTGGGCGGCTTTAATGCGGAAAACCTCCAGGTGCAAGACACCGGGTTGGACATCAGCTATATGCCCTACGACGGCAGTCAACTGGAGAATAGCCTGCTGTCGGTGATGCACAACATGGGCGCGGTGGAGTACCAAGGGCTGTGGGCACGGTGCTGGTTTGACCTCGGCACCAGCGATGCCCTGGCCCTGGATGTGCTGATTAACGCCCTAGAGCAGTTCAGCCGCGAGTATGTGGTGATCGAAGCCTGCTGCATCGGTGGCGAAAACCCCGATTGGCCCATTCCCCGCAGTAGTCGCCCTGAATTTGTGGAGGACGAGGATCAGTAGATCGCCCCAGGATCGCCACGATCCCGGTAGATTACGCCTCCGCCCCAGCCCTGAAGGGGTTGGAACTTTGCGGTATGGTAGAGATGTACCTTGGCTGAGCCCAGCGGAGAAAAGCCCGATGACCTGGAACAGTTCCCCCACTCTTCTCGACCGCGTGTTTGCAGCCCTGCCCTATATTTTGGCCATCACCGCAGGGCTGCCCTACGGCGTCTTTGTGATGCAGGAAATTCCCGCCATTCAGGTACTGCTGTTGCCCATCGCCCCGCTGCTCCAGCTCTATATGGGGCTTCAGCGGTCGATTCCCTTCTTCGGGCTAATTGTCTTTTTTGCTCTCATTTTGCTGGTCGTCCGCAACGAAAATATCAGCCGCTTCATCCGCTTTAACACCATGCAGGCCATTCTGCTGAGCTTCATGCTGGCGGTGGGTGGCCTGATTCTGCAACTGCTCATGCCCGTGTTGGGGGGCGGTGGGCTACTGGTGCAAACCTTTGCCAGCGTCCTATTTTTGGGGATGTTGGCCTCGGTGGGCTATTCCCTCGTGCAAACCTTCCGGGGAGAATACGCCGAAATCCCCACCATTTCCGAAGCGGTTCACATGCAGGTGCGCTAGGGCCAGGGCCAGATCTACCACGTCATCCGCAGCCCTTGGTACACCATGTAGGCTTTCAGGGCGGGCATATACCCCTGGGGAACAATATCGGCGGGATGGTTGGGGGTGTCGGGCCGCAGCAACCAGGCCGCTGTGACCCCCGCCGCCGAACCCGCCTGCCATTCGCCATAGTGAACGCGGGTGGAAGCGTTGGCAATGTGGGTGGCGGCCAAGGCTTTGCCGCCGATCAGCAGGTTATCGACCCCCTGGGGAATCAGGCTTTCGAGGGGTAAATGAATGGGGTTCACCTTGGACTCCTGGGCGGGGGCGCTCACGGCATCCCCGGAGGGAAACCAGTTGCGGTAGCGACAACCGTGGATGTCGATAGCGTAGTGACTGACCCCGACGGCGGTGGGGCTGAAGCTACGCTGCTCAGGGAAGCCGATGCGCATATCATTTTCACGCACCATGAAGGCCGCTTGGCCATAGGCCGGACGGCCAAGAATGCGACGACCTTCCCGAAAATAGGGCACCATGCTGAGGCCAGACAGGGTACCCATGGGGCTATCCGGCCCATAGAGATAGGTGAGGGGCGTCTCCGGGCTAGACTGGGTTTCCAGCAGCCAGCGGGCAAACACCAGGGCGTGTTCCTCGGCAAATTTAAGGGCCGATTGTGAGATCCCCCCCATCCAGTTGCGGTATTGGCCCGAGGCCGCGAGTTCCTCTTCCTTGAGAATCAGCGGCGGATTCATCCAGTTCCAGTTGTTCCCCTGGTTCCAGTTGATCATGGAGATATCGCCAGGGGCGGGGGTGCCGGTGTGGGCGTCGTTGCGGGTCTGGCTGACAATTCGGCGATAGTTGAAGACGCTTTTACCGCTGAAGAAGGGAAAGCCCTCGAGATCGTAGACCGACCGGTGTTCGTGGAGGCCGTAAACCGGATTGAGGCGGGAGAGGGCCGCAAGGCTAGCGCCCCCATCGTTGTGGACGGCGAGGGCGAAGGGGTAGGTGAAGGCTTGGGTGCAGTCTGGGTTGTCAAAGGCGGCAGCGTTGGGTTCGCCCGTGGTGGCCTTAGATTCTGACCCCAGGCGATAGGGCACCTTGGCCCAGGCCACCAGTTCCCCGGTGTCGGTGGCGTCAATGACCATCATGGTTTTGCCCGCCGGGGGCTGCATCCGAATGGGCACCCGGTCGTAGGCGTCGGTGGCCGACCAGCTATACCATTCCGCCAATTCCTCCGACAGCTGCCCCTTGGGCACCGCGTTGGGGTCGCGGGGGATGCGCCGCACGGCGTAGACCGCTGTGATGCGTTGCCCGGTGGTGTTAAAGTCGGCCCCCTTGAATGCGGTCATGGTGGCCCAGCGATGGCGGCCAGCGGCCCCCGTTTCGCGGAGAAACTGCTCGGCGGCCTGGGCTCCAGCCTTGGGCATAAAGCACAGCCCACCCACCCAGCAGCTATTCATGGCTTTGGCAGGACGGTTGGGAGCGCCGGGACTCCAGGCGGGTAGCGGCACCACTTGGTTCTCGATGATCTGTCGGAACCGCACCCAGCCCGGGGAAAAGTTGTCCTGCTGGTGCATCCATAGGGACTCATCCAGGGCCGAGACACCCTGGGCGCTAATTTGCCCCCCCAGCCAGGGCGCAACCTCAATCAGGCAGGTTTGGGCTCCGCTGGCCATGGCATGACCCGCCGCCGCCACACCCCCCAAGGATCCTCCCACTACCACCACGTCACATTCCCACACCTCTTGGACATCGGGCCTTGGAACCATCTGGGGACGCCCATTGAGCACCGTCGGCCCGGGTAGGTACGCCACCTGCAACTGGGGGGCTAAATCTGTGAGGTTGGTGGTGGTGGGAGACAGGCGAGAGGCCATCAACCCTGCCAAGGCCACGGATCCTAAGATACCGAGGGCCAACCCCGAGGCAGAATTCCAATGAACTGGCCACCGTTTTTGGGTCACGGATTGCTCCTAGCGATGGGGGTAGACCTTGAATCAAGGTGCGAGGACATGCCGATATATCTTAATCCATGGATGTCCCGTCCCCGTTGGAGGGAGTGTTCGCCACCGCTGCGGCCTGGGCGAGGGCTTGGCGAGCCATGCGGGTAATCGAGAGGGTAACGGCGAGGGTGGCTCCCAGCCCAATCAGC
>JALQST010000159.1 GCA_023264315.1 Nodosilinea sp. BSH.14 | reverse complement strand
TGTCGCCCATGGCCCTGTTTGCGGGGTTGATTGGCATTGGCTTTGGGGCGTTGAATGCCGATAGCCAGTTTTGGCTGCCGTCGATTAGCCCGATTTTCTCCAGTGGGGCGGTGCTGCTGGGGTTAGGGATTCTCTATGGGGTGATCGGGGCCGATATGGCCAATGCCGATTATTTCCTCCTGGGGGGGGCGGTGTTGGCAGGCAGCACCCTGGCGGGGGCGGTGTTGCAGTGGTTGGCGCAGCTTCCGGCCCTGTGGAAGTCTGGCCTGGGCAGACCTCGGCTGCGGTTTGATTGGAAACTGCCGGGGGTGCAGGACGTTTTTAAGGTGCTGATTCCGGCCACGCTGTCGTCGGGAATGCTGCAAATTAACCTGTTTACGGACTTGTTTTTTGCCTCGTTTATTCCTGGTACGGCGGCGGCGTTGAGCTATGCCAATTTGTTGGTACAAACGCCGTTAGGGATCATTTCCAACGTGATTTTGGTGCCGTTTTTGCCGCTGTTTGCCCGTCTGGCCGCGCCGGAACATTGGCCCGAACTGAAGGATCGCATCCGCCAAAGTTTGCTGTTCACCGCGTTGACGATGCTGCCTTTGGGGGCGCTGTTTGTGGTGCTGGCCTCGCCCATTGTGCGGGTGATTTACGAACGGGGAGCCTTCGACGCCGAGGCCTCGGCCCTGGTCACGTCGGTGCTGATGGTCTACGGCTTTGGGATGTTCGTCTACCTGGCGCGGGATGTGCTGGTGCGGGTCTTCTACGCCATGGGGGATGGCCAAACGCCCTTTCGCATCAGCCTGATCAACATTGTGCTGAACGGCGTGCTGGATTTCTTCTTCATCCGCTGGATTGGCGCACCGGGTGTGGTGCTAGCTACCGTCGGGGTGAATGTGTTTTCCACCCTGGCCCTGACGGCGGTTTTGCACCGTCGCCTAGGCGGTCTACCCCTGCTGGAATGGGCTGGCCTGATAGGGCTATTAACCGGACTCAGCGCCCTCTCTGGCACAGCAGCCTGGGGCACCCTCCAGGGGCTAGAACGCTGGCTGGGGACGTCGGGAATCGGCCCCTTGGCCCTGCAACTGCTGATCCCTGGCGGTGTGGGCGTCTTGGTCTTCATCGCCGGAGCCTCGGTGCTGCCCATCCCCGAAGTCCGGCAACTCGGCCAACGCCTCAGCCAGCGCATCCGACGCCGATAGTACCGAGATGTTAACGTTTAGCAATCATGGGATCACGATCCGATGGGGTTGATAGGATGGATACCCGTAAATTCGGTCTTGCGCAATAATCAGGAGATTGACCCGAGTGATGACATCGCGATTTGTGTTGATGGGAACGGCCTTACTGCTGAGCCTGGGCATGGTGGCCTGCAATGGTGGATCCCAACCCCAAGGGATGACGGAGACGAGCCCAGAACCAGCCCCCACCGCAGAGCCAGCCCCCACCGAGGCGGCGATCCCATCTCCCGATACAACCCCGGTGCCCGGTTCTGCCGCTGCCCCTCCCGAAGAACCTAACCAGGACAACCTGGAGATGACCTGTACCGGATCCATTACGGTGAATGACATCGACTTTACGGTCTACTTCACCCGGGAGGCCGGATTTTCGCGCATTGAACTGAAGCGACCCGCCACCGGGGCCGTTTTTGCGGAATCCTTCCTCAGCTATGACGGCAAAAACGCCCAGGGGCAAGCCATTTGGCGCGGCTCGGTGCAGGAGATGGCCAGTGTCACCCTTGTCCACCTGTCCTCCAACCCAGCCCAACGGGGCGACCAGGTGTCCGTCGGCTATGACGGACAGTGGGGCCGAGGCGATTGCCGCTAGCCCCTTATCCCCAGTCGTTATCCCCAGTTGTTTTAGGCGCTCATCTCCAGCATTCGCTGCATGGGGGCCAGGGCCGCCAGCCGTAACTCCTCCGCTAGGGTGATTTCCGGCTGGCGGTTTTTCATGGCCAGATAGAGCTTTTCCAGGGTGTTCAGCCGCATGTGGGGGCACTCGTTGCAGGCGCAGGAGGCCGTGGGCGGGGCCGGGATAAACCGCTTACCGGGGGCCTCTTTTTCCATTTGGTGGATGATGCCCGGTTCGGTGACGACGATGAACGTCTGCTTGGGGCTGGCCTGGGCGTAGTTCAGCAGGGCCGTGGTGGAGCCAATATAGTGGGCGTGGCGCAGCACCGCCGCCTCACATTCGGGGTGGGCAATCACCTCGGAGTCGGGGTGTTCCATTTGCAACTGCACCAGCTTTTTCTCAGAGAAGGTTTCGTGCACCATGCAGCTTCCGGGCCACAGCACCATATCGCGCCCGGTTTGGGCCATCACATAGCGGCCTAGGTTTTGGTCGGGGGCAAAGATGATCGGCTGGTCAGCGGGAATTTGCTGCACAATCTTCACGGCGTTGGAACTGGTGCAGATGACGTCACTCATGGCCTTAATCTGGGCCGTGCAGTTGATGTAGGAAATCACCACATGCCCCGGATATTGGGCCTTGAACGCTGCGAAGGCCTCAGGGGGGCAGCTATCGGCCAAGGAGCAACCGGCATCGAGATCGGGCAACAGCACTTGCTTGGTGGGGTTCAGAATTTTGGCGGTTTCTGCCATAAAGTGAACCCCGGCAAAGACGATCACGTCCGCATCGGTGCTGGCGGCTTGGCGCGATAGGCCCAGGGAATCGCCAATATAGTCCGCAACGTCTTGAATATCCGGATCTTGGTAGTAGTGGGCCAGAATAACGGCGTTTAGCTCTTGTTTAAGGGTTTCAATCGCCTCAAATAAATCTAGACGGCCCGGAACAACCGCAGCAGTGGGGGAAAGGGTGGTAAACACAGGAGCCAACGTTGGGTAGAAGGACAGGGTGGACTAGCTCCTATTATAGTTTGTTTTACCAAAATTCGTCGAGGGGTCATTCCCCCGCCGCAATGCTCAGTATGACTGGGCTGATGAAGACAATACCGCTCAGGCTGAGCTTGTCGAAGCCGTTTCACCGCCTTGTCACCCTTCGACAGGCTCAGGGTGACAAGGCCAATTGGCCAAAATGAGAATGGCTGTAGTGCGGTGTGAGGTCTTACCGGAACCTTGTGATCGACTGAAGCTTGTTAACCTCAAACGGCTAGGATTGTTAACCTCAAACGGCTAAGATTATTCCCGTCGTCATCCTGCAACCCTATGACCACGGTTTTTGACTTTTTGGCAAAAGGTGGCCCCGTGATGGTGCCCATTGTTGGGTGTTCGGTGCTCACCCTGGCCACCGCCCTAGATCGGGCGCTGTTTTGGCGACGGCTGCTGAAGCGGGAGGATCAAGTGGTCAACGCAGTGCTGGAGGCGGCTCGCCGTGACCTCAGTGAATCGGCTGCCCTGGCGGCTCAAGCACAGGATTCGCCCATTGGCCGCTTTTTGTTGGCTCCGTTGCGGCTCAGTCGGCCCTCCCCAGAGACCTTTCGGCTGGCCATGGAAACAGCGGGGGATCGCGAGTTTGCCCAAATGCGCAAGGGCGACAAACTCCTGGAAACGGTGGTGGCCGTTGCGCCGCTGCTGGGGTTGCTGGGCACCGTCACCGGGTTAATTGCCACCTTCAGTAACCTCACGATTGGCGGTGGCGGGTCGGGGGAGCAGGCCACGGCGGCGGCAGCGGGGATTGGGGAAGCCCTGATTACCACCGCTGCGGGGATGGTGGTGGCGATCTTGGCGCTGCTGGTGTTTCGGGTGATGGTGACGTTGCAGGCCCAGCAAATCGACTACTTCTCGAATGCGGGCAACGAGCTAGAACTGATCTATCGACAATACTGGCATGAGCCCGCCCAACCCCTACCCAGCCCTGAACCCCAGCGCACCTTCGACCGCCTTGGCTAGCCCTATGCGCTTTAGAACCCAGCCCAGCCCGCCCCCACCCCAGGTAGACCTCATTCCCATGTTGACGGTGATGATGGGCGTTTTGGCCTTTTTTGTCGTCATCACCACCACCCTCAGCCAGGAAACCCTAGTCGAGATTCAGCTTCCGGGGGAACAGCAGGCCGATACTCCCACCGTCCTCCCTGCCGATCCTTTCATTGTGGAACTGGCGGGGGACAACAAAATTTCGCTCAATGGCCAACCCATCGACCTCGCAACCCTCGCCCCCCAAATGGAGGCGTACCTCAGCCGCAACCCCGACGACATGATTTTTCTCCTGCCTAACCCAGACCTCCCCTACGAACAGGTGATGCAGTTCCTCGGCGAGATGCGCCGCATTGGCGGCAATCGCGTTTCCCTCGCCATCGAGGCCCAGCCCTAGGGGCGTCTCTCCCACCCCGATCACACCTTAACCCACCTTAATGCGTCCAGCGAGCGCGTTCTGAGCGGGCATCGAGGTGCACTAGGTTGGGGTAGCGACGGTAGCGCCCCAGGCCACCGGGCCACCAGGGGTCGAGGAACCAGTAGACCTGGTTGCCCGTGAGGCCAACGCAGTAGAAGTCGATGGCATCGCCGACCATGTGACGACTGTGGGATGCGCCACCTACCCGGCGGTTGATCTCCGCCGGACGATACCAACTGGTGACGATGAAGGGCCGACCCAGGCGATCGCGGGCCTGCTGGGCTAGGCGAGCAATGCGCACAATGGCGTCCACGGTGGCTTGGTTGGGGGGCATTCGCACGCCGCCCCGGGTGGCCTCGGCCCAGGTCAAGTTGCCGTTGGGCACAATGCTGGCGGCTAGTTGAATGTTGTGGGGTGTCCATCGGGGCGGACGGGCGGGGGCGGGGGGCGGCAGGGGAACCGGCATGGCGTCGGGGGAGGTGGGGGCGGCTCGTTCCATGCGTCGCACCTCCTCCAGCAGGGCTTGCACCGTGGCGGTGCGGCCCTCCAATCTGCGCCAAAGCTGCACCAGGCGAATCAACGCCTCCCGCTGGGGGGCGGTTTCGGTGTAGGTGGTGGGAATGCTTTGCACAAAGTCTAGGAGTGCCCGATCCAGGCGTTGGGCCGTTTCCACCAGGGCCGTGGGATTATCGGCGTTGGCCACCAGGGCCTCGGGATCCACCCCCAACCGGTCTAGGGCCGCATGGCGCGACTCAAGCCCAAACCAGCGACGGTAGCCCTCGGTGAGGGCAAAACGCTGATCGCCCTGGCCCCGGTAGAGCCGAGGGATGCTCTGGACAGCGGCGATGAGGGCGGGATCGATGACGGGCAGGTTGGTTTCGTGGGCAAAGGGGTCGCTATCGAGCAGGGTCACGATGGCCTCTTCCCGGGAATCCAGCTTGCGCCAAAGCTGCACCAGACGCAGCAGGGCTTCCCGCTGGTGGGGGTAGCCAGCATAGTAGCGCAGGGTGGACTGAATAAAGGCGAGTAGGGCCTGATCGAGGGCCGCTTCCACGGGCACCTGATCTGCCACGGGCACCTGAAGTGCCCCATACACCGCCGCTGCATCGTCCAGTTGCCGCCACAGCCGCACCGCCTCGACGAGGGCTTGGCGCTGGGATTCTAGGCGGCTGTAGTTTGGCGGCACCCGTTCTGCAAAGGCCAGCAGGGTGGGGTCAAGCTGGGCCATACCTTGGGGCGGCGAGCCACCGCCATAGTCCGCCGCCAAATCCTCAACATAGGCTTGGCGCAGGGCGGCCTCGACACAGGCTTCTAGGCGGGCGGCCTCGGGTTCCTCCGTTGTGGGGGTGTAGCCTGCGGCCACCGTCGTCAGAAAGCGGTCGGTATAGCGTCCGGCGGTGGCGTTCCACAGGTCGGCATTGGCCCAGCCCTGGTCAATCAACCGCTGCACCAGGCGGCGTAGGGTGTTGGCCGCGAACTGCACCTGTCCCACAAAGGTCTCCACCTGGGCGAGGTCAACCTGGTGAATGGGCACCAAGCCCAGGCCCGTTTCTCCGTCCGCCAAGGGAGGCTGCCCCTGCACCGCATAGAGCGCCGCCAAGAGGGGCTTGTGAATGCCCGTGCGGTTCGCCTCAATGAGATAGTAATAGTTGCGCTGATCCGGTGCTAGTTTATCCATAACCCTGTTTTCGCCTCCCCAACCCTGGTAGGACAGCGATCCTGGCTGTCGTGGCGGCAGGCCGGAGGCCCACTCTACCGTGTTCTTTTCGGTCTTTCGACCACCCGAGTCTTGCTGTCGTCACGTTACCGTCCCTAAGTGTAGAACCGATGGACAAATCCCAACCATGCACCGTCGCCGAGTTTGTCCATCAGTTTAAGGAATCCTGCCCCCAGCCGGGATGGATTGCCACCGACATGGACGGCACCCTCACCCGCCAGGGGCAGTTTAGCGCCGACCTGATCCAGGGGCTAGCCCAGTTGCAGCGGGCGGGCTGGACGGTGTTGATTGTGACCGGGCGCTCGGCGGGCTGGGTGCAGGGGGTGGCCCACTATCTGCCCATTGCTGGGGCGATGGCGGAGAATGGCGGCGTCTACTTTCCCGGCAGCGCCATCCCGGAATACCTCACAGATATCCCCAACCTAGACAACCATCGCGGCGCGTTAGAGGAGGTCTTCCGCCATCTGTGTAGGCACGGCTTCGACCTCACCCCCGCCGAAGATAACCTGTTTCGGCTGACGGACTGGACGTTTTCCACTGAGGGCCTGTCTCCAGCGGATCTATCTCAGATGGCCGAAATCTGCCACCGCATCGACTGGGGGTTCACCTACAGCACCGTACAGTGTCACCTCTTTCCCCTGGGGCAATCCAAGGCGGCGGGGCTGCAACGGTTGATCCAGCGCCACTTTCCCCAGGCTGCGCCCCACCAAGTCATCACCATTGGCGACAGCCCCAACGATGTCAGCTTGTTTAATCCTGCCCTGTTCCCCCAATCCGTCGGCGTGGCCAACGTGACCCATTACTGGCCCCACCTGGCGCACCATCCCCGCTGCATCACCCACCGGGCCGAAGTAGACGGCTTCCTAGAACTGACCCAAGCCCTGCTGACATCCTAGACCCTCTTCTACCCCCCCTCTCCCCGAGGGAGAGGGGCTGGGAGTGAGGGCTGGAGAGGATCGGGGTAGAAGAGTGCCTAGGTATGAACCACTTTTCCCCGCAGGCGACGGTAGATTTTCTCAAACTCGACCCAAACGAAGAGCAACAGGCTAAAGCCCACGCAAATCAGCAGCTCTAGGGGGCTGATCAGGTGGGTGCCAAAGAAGTTACGCAGGGGCTCGATGTAAATCAGCATCAGTTGCAGCA
>JALQST010000158.1 GCA_023264315.1 Nodosilinea sp. BSH.14 | reverse complement strand
AGCACCCAGACTGACGCGCCAGATTCGAGGAACTGCTGCACCACCACATCGCTGGCTTTGCGGGGCAGCACCGTGCGCCAACTGCCGAGGCCCATCAGCAGGTTGCGGAGGGGTTCGTCTTCGAGGGAACTGCCGAGGTTAAATTCGTTGCGTTCCCAGTCGGGGCGGGTGTTGCCAAAGGGTTGAAGGGCGCGTTTGAGGGACTGGCTGAGGGCAATCATGCGATCAAAGTCCTGGGCTTGGTTGGGGTGGCGTTCGGCCCAGAGTTTGAGTTCGGCCTGGTGGCCCTTCACCCCCTGCACCAGCCCTTGCATACTGGCAAAGAGTGCTTGATTGGAGTCTTGGGAGCAGTTGTTCGACGGGCCGACGAAGGTGCCCCCGGTGCCGTCGCCGATGCGGTAGCGGGCGGTCATGGCCTGGAGGTGGGCTTCCATGCGGATCAGGGGCGACATCCGGGCACTATCAAAATCGTAGGTGCGGCTGAAGGCCTCCAGCTTGACCAAAATATCGCAGGTGGGACGGTTGCCCAGCCAGCCCCGCTGCCGATCCCCCTGGTAGCGCGACCAGTGGATCGTCCCCGCAATCAGACCATCCCCATTGTGAGCGTAGACCTGGTAGTAGCGGATCTCAAAGCGGCGTTCGTCGGCCAGGGGATCGTGAACCACCTCGGCCCGTCCGTAGGCAAAGTGGCCAAAGAAAATGGGGCTGAAGGCGGCGGGTTCCTTCTTTTCGCCGCCAATGCCGCCGTAGGTGTGGAGCAACAAGGCCCGATCCCCCACCTGCCATTCGTCGATGGCGGCGGCAATCGCCTCTGGTCGGCCATTATCGCGCTGGGTGCAGAGCACGGAACTGACCTTGCCCTTTTGGTTCGCCACATCGGCCCAGGACTCTTTTCGGATGTAGCGGTAGGCCGTCTTTGCGCCGCCAAACACCACCCGATCAGGCTGAAGCCGAAACAGGGAACGTGGCCCCCAAGCTTGCACCACAAAGGTTCCTGTGGCGTCGGGGGCACCGTAGATGTACCAGCCCTGCTCGTTGTGGGGCGATTGATCAATGCCGACACTGGTGGAAGGATCGCTGCCGTACAAATCCAGGTGGCTGGGCTTGGGGACGCGCACCTCCTCGGTGGGGCCATCAAAGGCGCGGCTGGCCCGGTTGAAGTGGCGCACCTGGAAGCGATCCGTCCCCGCTACCGGAGCGACAAACTGCACCAGACCGTAGTAGCGCCCGGTCACTTCCATGGGTTGCCACCGAATCCGCAGGGTGATCTCCCCGTCGGCGTCTCGCTGGACTTGGGGATCCGACACCGCCACGGTCATTTCGTCGTCGGGCAGGGAACCCGCCAGGGATTCCAGCGGATCGACCCGCAGCCAGTGGTTCACCCGCACCGGATGGATCGCCCCACTCTGGCGGCTGCTGTATTCCACATCGGCGCTGAAGTGGACATCGCGGGTGGCGGCCTTCACAAACCGCTGCACCAGGGGATCTTCGGCCCAGCGCAGTTTCACCACTTGGCCAATCAAGTCCGCCTGTGCCGCTGGGGCGTGGTGGATTTCGTAATACACACCGCCGAAGCGATCTCCCTTGGCGGGGAGGATCAGCCGTCCCACCCAGTCGGCGATGGGCACGTAGCGGCTAGGGTCGGGCCGTTGATTCAGGGGATAGCTTTGGGACTGCACCAGGGGGCTGGCCCGGAAAATGTCGTAGTGGCTGGGTTTGCGTTGGTTAACGACATCGTCACCCAGCACCAGATTGCCCTGCAAAATGGCGTTGATGGTGTCGATGGTTTGCTGAAGGGAACTGTGGCCATCCTCCAGAATTAGGTCGGGATCCAAAATTCCCCCCGGCACCTGGTGCCCCACTGGCCCCATGGGAATGATGGAAATTTTGCCCCGCCGTTTAGCTCGGTTCCAGTAGGAGAGGGGGAAAAGCTTCCAGCGACCAGGGAACATCTTGGGGCCGATGCGCTCCACGGTGTCCTGCTCGCCGACCAGGTGGTAGAGATGCTCTAGCTTCAGCAGGTTGATGTTGGCACTCATCACGCCGCCGAGGGAAATCACATCCACTGGAGCACCCAAGGCCCGCTTCAGGTAGGGCGCACTGGCGCAGGACATTTGCCCGCCGCCGCTGTAGCCGATGAAGGTGACGGGGGTGCCGCTGCCGACGGGGTAGCCGTTTTTCACTAGGCCGTTGTAGACCACCTGGGCCATGCCTTGGTTGTAGAGGGGGCCATAGCGCTTATCGGCGGAAACCCCCACAATCAGCACGTTGCGAATGTTCACCAGCAGCCCCAGGATGCTGGCCGGATTGGCAAACCGCAGTTTGTCCGCATAGCTCCACAGAAAGGCCAGGGGGCGATTTTCATCCAGGGGCGAGTTCATCACCGAGTAGGGCATGATGCCACGCACCAGGGCCACATCGGCGGGCAGGGTGGGGGCCAGGGTGTCGAGAAATTCTTCAATGTCCGGCAGGTACTCAAAGGTAGATTTGCCGATGCCGTCCAAATACACCACGTAGCGGGAGAAAGTCTGATTCGGCTGCGGGGCTTGGGCCAACTCCCCAGCGTTGACCGTGGTATTCACATCGTCCTCGTACCAGCCCGCCCACCAGCCTAGGGTTTCTAGCGGAGCCAGCAACCCCGCCACCACCAGCGCCACCAAACCCACCCAGACCAAATTCAGCACGAGATGCACCAGGTCGGGAAAGGTGGCAAACCAGCCAAACCACCACTGCCGCAGGGGCCGCAACAGCACCAGCATCAGCAGGGTGAGAGCCACCATCGTCAGCACCCCTAGGATCGCCTTCACCGTGCCGCTCCAGCTTCGCTCCTTGCTGACGGCGGCATCGGCGGTGGGCAGCGTCGCACCAGACACCGTCGCCCCCGATCCCCCGGCACCCGCCAGCGCCATCGCAGGGGGATCATTCCCCATCACCGCCCCTACCCCATTCCCCTGGCTGAGGGAGGCCATGCGCTGATTCAGTTCCTCCTGCCAGCGGGTGGGCACTTGGTCGAGGCGATCTTCCATGGATTCCGCGAGGTCTCGGCGGCTGGTGACGAGATCCACCCCAGCGGCCCGGTTGGCCATGCCCTTGCTCAGCTTGGCAATGGGACGCCCGACGGTGTTTTGCAAAATTTGCAGCAGCACCCAACCCCAGCCCACGTAGCGGAAGGCGTCGCTTGTCGGTAAGTCCATCACCGCCCCAAAGCCCACCACCATCGCCAGCAGGTGCCAAATGGAGAGCACCGTCAAAATCGGCACCCCCAGGTAGGGCATGGCCCCCAAAAAGCTAAATAGCAAGGGTGCGTAGGCGGCCCCCAGCACAATCACAATGGCGCTAGGAGGCACCGAAACCGTTCCCGGCAGCAGGGTAATCAGCCAGGTACTCAACCCTAGGGCCAGAAATCCGCCCGTAAACAGCAGGGCGTTGATCAGCAGGCTAATCGCAAACCGAGACGGCTTTACCTGATTCAGAAACAGCACCACGCTTTGGCCAATGCCCTGGGAAATCCCCGACAGCAGCACAATCGTTAGGGCAAAGGTCAACCCATTCGGCACCGTGGTAGCAATCCGAAAGGCTTCCCCATTCAGGGCAAAGATGTAGCCCAGCACTTCCCAAAGGCGATCCAGCATGGGGCAATTCCTCAACCTCGTCGATTCCGTCATTCTGTGCTGAGATTCTACACCCCTAGGGAAGTCGGAGAGGATGGGAACTGGGCGGGCCTAATATTCCAGCAGCATGGTGTTAAAGTCGCCATGGGCGGCGTTGGGCCGTTCGGGGACGAAGACGTTGCTGCTAGGGGTGGCGGTGGCGTCTGGATTAGCCCTATTTGTGCCTAGGCGCTGGCTATCTTGGATTCGAATCGTCCCCGCTAGGCCATTCAGGCGATCTGTTTCCTGATCAATTTCCGCCAGTCTGGCGTAGAGACGTTCCCGGCGCTTTTCTAGGTTTTCGATTTCCTGCTGGATGCGCTTTTTCTCCACCGTCAGCGTATAGAGGTCGAGGTAGTGGGCGGCCTCAGTGCGCTGGCGGGGCAGGGTGCTCACCTTGGGATGAATGCGGCTGGGGGGACGCTGATTCGCCATGACGCTCTCCTAGGGGCTAAAACTCTGTAGCTTTAGCTTGCCTAGGTTGGCCAAAATTGTCTAGGGCCGTTGCGAATTGTGTCTTAGCAACCTGGTTTTCCGCTGGTTATCTGCCCCAGGCATGCTGCACCGGGCGCGGCAACCGCCCCCCTACAGCCCGGGGGACGAGGTAGGGGTCAGGTCTCCTGACCCTCTGACCGCTTCGGGTTCTGGCCAACTTTCTCAGTCAACCGATGTTTCGGTTAGCCCGCCACCACAAAGTTCACTAGCTTGCCGGGGACGACGATCACCTTTTTGATCTCCTTGCCGTCGATGTATTTCTGGGCAATGTCCGACTCGCGGGCCAATTTTTCTAGGGCCGCTTGGTCAGAATCTGCCGGGACTTCTAGGGTGCCGCGTGTTTTGCCCATCACCTGAATGACTAGGGTGATTTCGTCGGCGACGAGGGCGGCGGGGTCAACGCTGGGCCAGGGGGCCAGGTGGACGGAATCGGCATGGCCCATCTGGTGCCACAGTTCATCGGCCAGGTGGGGGGCAAAGGGAGCCAGCAGCAGCACCAGGGCACGCACCCCTTCGGCATAGACGGGGGAGTCTTTGCAGGGGGCGTCGCCGAGGGCGTTGTTGAGCTTCATTAGCTCGGAAACGGCGGTATTGAACTGGTAGTCGCCATCGATGTCTTCCGTGATGTCCTTAATGGCGGCGTGGATGGCGCGACGTAGGGTTTTCTCGTCCTTGGTCAGGCTTTTGGGCAGGGCAGCGTTGATATCGGCCCCCTCGCGAGAGGCAAATTCCGTCACCAGTCGCCAAACGCGGTTCAGGAAGCGATATTGCCCCTCCACGTCGGCATCGTCCCACTCCAGATCCTTCTCTGGGGGCGCTTTGAAGAGGATGAACATCCGCGCCGTATCGGCCCCATACTTGGCGAGGACGGCTTTGGGATCCACACCATTGTATTTAGATTTCGACATCTTTTCGTAGAAGACTTCCAGCGCATCGCTCGTGGTCGGATCAACGGGGTTAGCAGGGTCGGCCACTTGATCGCTGGGGACGTACTTGCCCGTTTTGGGGTTTTTGTAGGTGAGGTTTTGCACCATGCCCTGGGTCAGCAGCCGCTGGAAGGGTTCATCGAAGTTCAGCAGGCCGCGATCCCGCAGCACCTTGGTCAAAAATCGGGAATAGAGCAGGTGCAGAATGGCGTGTTCAATGCCGCCCACGTACTGATCCACGGGCATCCAGCCGTTCACCTTGTCGGCGTTGAAGGCTTCCTCGGCATTCTTCGCGTCGGAATAGCGAAGGAAGTACCAGGACGAATCAATAAAGGTGTCCATGGTGTCGGTTTCGCGCTTGGCGGGTTCTCCACAGGAGGGACAGGGCACGTTCACCCAGTGATCCAATTGGGCCAGGGGCGAGGCACCGCGACCAGAAAACTCCACATCCTCCGGCAGGGTGACGGGCAACTGATCATCGGGCACGGGCACAATGCCGCAGGAGGGGCAATGCACCACTGGAATTGGCACCCCCCAGTAGCGCTGGCGGGAAATCAGCCAGTCCCGCAGACGATAGTTCGCTTCGCCGTTGCCCTTGCCGTTGGCTTCCAGCCACGCAATCGCCGCCGCTACGCTTTGGCCTTCGCCCTTTCCGGCGGGCATGCCATCCAAGGGGCCAGAGTTCACCATCACCCCGTCTCCGGGCCATGCTTCGGTGAGGGTGTCGCCATCGATGGATTGGCCTTCCGGCTGGACGACGACTCTCACGGGCAGGCCAAACTTGCGGGCAAATTCAAAGTCGCGCTGGTCGTGGGCGGGCACGGCCATAATCGCCCCGGTGCCGTAGCCCATCAGCACATAGTCAGCAATCCAAATGGGAATCTTTGCGCCGTTGACGGGGTTCACGGCATAGCTGCCCATCCACACCCCGGTTTTTTCGCGGTCTTCGGCGGTGCGGTCGATCTCGCTCTTGGCGGCGGCTTCCTTGCGGTAGTCCTCCACCGTGGCCACGCGATCCGGTGCGGTCAGCGTTTCCACCAGGGGATGCTCCGGCGACAGTACCATAAAGGTGGCCCCCCACAGGGTATCGGGCCGGGTGGTGAAGACGGGCAATTCATCGCCGCCCTCGGTGGTGAAGCCGACCCGTGCCCCGGTGGATTTGCCAATCCAGTTGGCCTGCATGGTACGTACCCGCTCCGGCCAGCCGGGGAGTTTATCCAGATCTTGCAGCAGTTCTTCGGCGTAGTCGGTAATTTTGAGGAACCACTGGCGCAGCAGCTTTTTCTCCACCCGCGCCCCGGAACGCCAGGAACGGCCTTCGCTATCCACCTGCTCGTTGGCCAGCACCGTTTGGTCGATGGGATCCCAGTTCACCGCCGCTTCTTTTTGGTAGGCGAGCCCCATCTGGAGCATCTGAATAAAAATCCACTGCGTCCAGCGGTAATAGTCTGGCGCACAGGTAGCCACTTCCCGCTCCCAGTCGTAGGAGAGGCCGAGTTCCTGGAGCTGCACCCGCATTTGGTCAATATTTTGATACGTCCACTGGGCCGGATGAATGCCCCGGTCGATGGCGGCATTTTCGGCAGGCAGGCCAAAGGCATCCCAGCCCATGGGGTGCAGCACCCGATAGCCCTGCATTCGCCGCACCCGCGCCACCACGTCGGTAATGGTGTAGTTGCGCACGTGGCCCATGTGCAAATTGCCCGACGGATAGGGAAACATCGACAGGGCATAGAACTTGGGCTTGCTGGCATCGTCTGACGCCTGATCTAGCCGCTGCTCGGCCCAAACCTGCTGCCACTTCTGCTCAATCTCGCCGGGGGTATATCTGGACTCCACGTCCCTAACTCCTACTGCTGCACGGGTTGCGAACTCTAGACCATGATAAACGGGAGTGGTCTTGGCCTCACAAGGGAATCTGTCTGCCGTTCCCGTCGCTCCCAGGACTCACGATCTGAGCCGGGTGGCATGGGGTTGATACACTAGGCTGGTGCCAGCCCCGACCTGCCGTGGGCCACCTTATCTATACATTTGCCCCCGATCCCATGCTCGATAAAAATGCCCTGTTTG
>JALQST010000157.1:6888-7146 GCA_023264315.1 Nodosilinea sp. BSH.14 | reverse complement strand
AGGTGTCTTCCCACAGCCCCGGAGACAGGAGGGGATTGCCCTGGGCCGCCTCTAGGCGTTGCTGCTGAAGTTGCTGAACCTCCCGCAGCAGGGTTTCCCGCTGCTGGCGCAGGGCCGCCACTTCGTTTTGGAGGGGCGTCAGAATTTGTAGGGTTTGCCCCCGGAGGTACTGCATTTCCTGGAGCAGGGCGTTGAGCACCTGGCTCGCCGCCTGACTGGTGGAGTCTCCTGGTAGGCCCGAGGTGGGGGCTAAGGGGC
>JALQST010000157.1:0-6878 GCA_023264315.1 Nodosilinea sp. BSH.14 | reverse complement strand
TCTCAGCCAGACAAGCCCGCGCCTTGGCTAAAAGCTGTCGCTGTTGCTGGGTCGTGCTCGACATCACCCAGGGAAGCTTTGGCGTCGCCTCTCCCAGGGTCGCATCAATCTCCGCAATCAAGGCTTCTAGTTGTTGCCGCTGCACAGTCACATCTCTATCCCTTCTTCCCCAATTATTGCCAAAGTGTATGCCAGTCGGCCTGAAAAATCACCTTTCCAGCGGATACATTAAGTTCAGTAATGAGGCCAGCCCCCGTGAGACAATCCTCGAATTAGATCATAATTTCAGAGGGTACGCTTAGGGTGGACGGTTGAAGGTTGGAGAGAGTCATGGATGCTCGTTATGGCCATCGGGATGTCCAGGATGATCTCCAGCGTGTGCGTTCGGCCTTGCTGTTCAAGGATTTGCCCGAGGAGGCGGTGATCCAGGCGACGAGCCATGTGGTGTCCCGTCGCCATCCGGCCAATCAGGTCATTTTGCTGGAAAATGATTGGGGCAGTTCCGTGTATTTCATCCTCGACGGCTGGGTGAAAATTCGCACCTACAACCTCGATGGCAAGGAAGTCACCCTCAATATTTTGGGCCGGGGAGAGCTATTTGGCGAAATGGCCCCCCTGGAGGAAGTGCCCCGCTCCACCGATGTGATTACCCTAGTGCCCACGGTGATCGGCAGTCTGCCCGCCAGCGACTTTGTCAACCTCCTGCACACCCAGCCCCTCGCGGGCATCCACCTCGCCCAACTGATGGCCCGACGGCTGCGGCAGGTGAACCGACGGCTGCGGCTGCGGGAATCGGACAGCACCTCGCGGGTGGCGGATATCCTGCTGTTTTTGGTCGATGGTCAGGGCAAACGGGGCACCCAGGGCCTCGAAATTCCCAACCTGCCCCACCGCGAACTCAGCAGCCTCAGCGGCCTCGCCCGGGAAACCGTGACCCGCGTCCTGAGTAAACTAGAAAAGAAAGGGCTCATTGTGCGCGACCGGGATCTCCTGATCATTCCAGATGTCCATGCCCTGGAAAAGCTACTCGTCTAGGTATCCATGAGTTCCTTCCTGCCCGATTCCGCCGCGCCCAACGGCCCCGGCCCCAACGGCCCGTCCTCCGGATCGTCCACCGAGGCCGAAGCCAGCTTTGACGATCTCGAGACCTATCTCGACTATCGCACCCGCGCCAGCGACGCCGGTTCCTGGCGGCCTCCCGCCGATCATCGTCGCAAGGCTGGCCCCCTGGTGATGGTGGAAACCGCCTTTTTGGCCAGCACCGCCGCCCTGATCTGGCTGGTGAACACCTACTTTCCCCCCGGCCCCATTCTGCGGATTTTGTTTCCGCTGCCCATGGCCCTGGTCTACCTGCGCTGGGGGCCACGGGCGGCCTGGATGTCGGCCCTGGTGTCGGGGCTGCTGCTGTCGGTACTGATGGGGCCATCGCGCAGCCTGCTGTTCTTAATTCCCTACGCCCTGATGGGGGTGCAGTTGGGCTTTACCTGGATGCGCGGGGCCAATTGGTATGTGTCCATCGCCGCCGGGTCGATCCTCGGTTCCCTAGGGTTTTTCTTTCGCCTGTGGCTGATGTCGGTGCTGATTGGCGAAGACCTTTGGGTCTACCTCACCACCCAAGTCACCCAAATGCTGAACTGGGGGCTCGAAACGCTGGTGAATATTGGGATCCTAGACCTTGGCATCCTGGGACAGGCCAACGTCGAAGCCGTCCAACTGCTGGCCCTGGTGATGGTACTGCTCAGCAATGTGGTGTACCTGTTCACCGTTCACCTGGCCGCTTGGCTGCTGTTGGAGCGCCTGGGGGCCAAAATTCCTGAACCACCCGACTGGGTGCAAGACCTGCTCACCGATTAGCCTCCAGATCCCCGGGTTCTGCGTAGATGCCAAGGCTCTCCGTTCAGCTACAGGAAAACCCTGGGATCTTTTGACCAGGGGAGATTTTTTATACCATACCGATGTAGTAGGCAACACCGATGATTACCATTCACAGCGCCCCCCAGCGGGCCACCCCCTGGCTTCAGCGGGTGCGGGGGCAGCGCCCAGCCCTGGCCCTGGTGCTGGGCTTCACCGAAACGGGCCTGATTCCGGGCATTTCTGCCGCCGGGGCCACCCCGGCGGATCGCCGCACCACCGCCCTCGCCGACGCGGAATGGATGGTCAACGGTCCCCAACCCCACCCCACCTTCCCCCTGCCACCCCTCCAGGCGGGCGCATCCCCAGCCCTGATTTCGCGAGCGGTGATCACTGGCCAGCGGATTCCCCTCACCGTGTTCAATGCGGGACTTCCCCAAGCCCCCACCGTCGCCCATGTTGATCTGGGGGGACAACCCGCCCAATGCCTAACCACGGGCCAAGCCCTGCCCCTCAGCACCGTCAACCACCTGTTCCAGGCGGGGCTGCACTGGGGCAAAACCCTGGCGGCGGATTCCACGGCGGACTATCTGCTGCTAGCGGAATGCGTGGTGGGCGGCACCAGTACCGCCCTAGCCCTGCTGCAAGGGCTAGGCATCGACGCCATGGATCGGGTGAACAGCAGCCACCCCATCTGCAACCACGACCAAAAACGGGAGATCGTCCAGCGGGGGATCGCCCAGGCTCGTCTGCACTGGGGCCAAACCACCCCCCATCCCCTCGCCGTCGCCGCCGCCCTGGGGGATCCCATGCAGCCCGTGGTGGCCGGAATGGCCCTCGCTGCCAGCCGCACCCAGTCCGTTATGCTGGCCGGGGGCACCCAAATGCTCGCCGTCTATGCTCTAATGGCGGCCCTCGCCCAGACCGATGCCCTGCCCTGGCATCCCGAAAATGTCGTCGTCGGCACCACCCGCTGGGTTGCCGCCGACCCCACGGGAGACACCGTCGGGCTGGCCCAGGCCCTCAATGCCTGTTTGCTGGCCACCGATCTCTCCTTGGGCCACTCCCGCTTTGCCGCCCTCCGCGCCTACGAGCAGGGCTTTGTCAAGGAAGGCGTGGGAGCAGGGGCCTGCGCCCTCGCCGCCACCCTCTACCAAGGCTGGGGACAGTCGGAATTACTGGCCGCCATCGACCAGGCCTTAACCCAAAAGGTTGAAGCCGAAGGCCGCCACACCACCGAGCCCAAGCCCACCGATGATCATCCCAGTCCACCCTAGGAGCAGGATTTCGCCACTTTGCAGATCTCCTGGAGTGCCCCCATGGGCGGTAGGGCCTACGGTTTAGAACTGAGGGGCAGTGGGAGCTTCAATCACCTCCACCAGGCCGCTTTGGCCATTGAGGCGCACCCACTGGCCGTCGTGGAGGCGGTCGGTGGCGTGGGCCACGTCCATCACCGCTGGGATACCGTACTCGCGGGCGATGATCGCCCCGTGGGAGAGGCGACCCCCGACTTCGGCAATCAACCCTTTGGCCCTGGCCAGCAGCGGCGTCCACCCGGCATCGGTGTAGGGCACCACTAGGATGAAGGGCAGGCTCCCGACTTCTACGGTCTCAAGCTGGGTCATCACCCGTACCGGGCCTTCGACGATGCCAGCACTGGCCCCGATGCCCTTCAACGCCTGCAATCCGTCCGCTTGGGGGGCCAGCAGCATGTGATCCAGACTGGGGGGATCGTTGCCAAACACCAGGTAGGGCACCTGTTGCCGCTGGCGATCTTGGTTGAACTGCTCGCGGCGGGTGCGAATCCGGGCGCGGAGGGTTTCCCAACGGGGGGGATGATCGGCCTGAAGGACGGCCTGGATTTCCGCTAGGGTGAGGAAAAAAATGTCTTTGGGCTGGGTCAGGTTTTCCTGTTCAACCCACTGATGTTCTAGGGCCAAAATGCTCCAGCGCAGTTCCGCCAGCAGCCGATTGTAGAGGGTGTTGACCTGGCCCTTGAGGTCGAACCGTCGCTGGGCCAGTTCTAGCCAGGGGCCACCGGATTGACCGCCAGATTGGCCACTGTTCGGAGTCTCTGGGACGGGCTTGGGCGGGGGCGGGTGTAGCACAAACTGGGCCAGCAGTTCCCGCACGGGGGCGGGGTTCTCGTGCCAGGTGGCCACGGCAATGTCGGTGCCCACGGGGCTGAGGTAGCCGTATTCTTCGATGAAATGATGCAACTGGGCTAGGATCATCTCGCCATCGGGGGTTTCGGCGAGGGCCGTCATCAGAGAAGACCCGTTGGTGATGGTTTTGAGCTGCCCGGCGGAGAAGATTTGGCGGGTTTCTTCAGCCAGGGCACGGAAGTCTTCTACGGCAGCGACTTCGGCGTTTTGGCGAGCATCGAGGGCTTCCTCGGCCACCCCCAGCAGGGCACGGCGCAGGGCAAAGCTCAGCGGAGCCATGATGTTGTAGTAGGTGACGTGGCGCAGCAGCACCAGCACGTCCTCAATGCGATCCAACAGTTCCGCAGGACTCAGGGTTTCCCGGCGCACCATGGTCAACGCATTCAGGCCAGCGGTAAACAGGGTGGAATTTTCGCGTTCAAAATCTACCCACAGACGACGTTCTCGGTTCAGCAGCCGCAGCAGTCCCGGCAGGGCCTTGAGGGTGGCGCTGAGGGGTGGACGGCTGAACTTGGCTCCACGGGTGAGGAACTCCAGGCTGTCCGCAGGTAGGCCCATGCGCAGGAAAATCTCCCCCAGCAGCGTGGCATTGAAGTAGGCGTAGGCGTGGTGCAGGGTGGCGGTTTCGGTGAAGTCCAAATCCTGGGCCTGGTTGCCCAGCACCACGGTAAAAATTTCCCCCCACACGCCGCAGGTGAGGGGGCGGTTAATCGACCAGGTGAGGGGCCGAATCGCGCCAGGGATGACCTCGGCGGCAATTTTGCGCGTCCACAGGGGGCGCAGGGTAGTGATGGGGCGGCTCTGCAACAGCCACAGGGTTTCGCCGTCGTAGGTCCATTCAATATCCTGGGGAACGCCCTGGTAGCGGGCTTCTAGGTGGCGGGCCAGGTAGGCGACCTGTTGTAAAAGGCGGTCGGGGGTTTGGCCGTCGCCTTCCACGGTGAGGGTAAGGGCATCGGGCAAAATCCAGCTTTCGGCGGGTTCTAGCTCCGTGGCGGAGGGAATGTCGTTGGGCTGCACCATCACCCGATACTGCTCCGGCGTTTCTTGGCCAGACACCACCCGTTCCGCCCCACCGGGCAGGGCTTCGATCACCACCGCATCACCACAGCGGGCAATGGGGTCGCGGCTAAAGGCCACCCCGGAGAACTGGCCGATCACCTGCTGCTGCACAATCACCGCCATGGCCCGCTCCGGCAGGGCGTTATCCTGGCGATACTGCACGGCGCGGGGGCTGTTGTAGGTGGCAAAGCAGCGCACAATCGCCAACGAAAGGTCTTCCTTGGTGGTGATGTTCAGGTAAGACTCGTAAATTCCCGCCGCCGACACCAGGCCGGAATCCTCATCCTGAGCGGACGACCGCACCACCACAGGCTGACGCGGCGAGGGATCGGTAATCTCCAGCAGGGCCGTTGGGTCGTCCCCCGCCTGGAGCACATACCCAGGGGGGACGGGATAACCCCAGGATTTCAACTGCCCTAACGTAGCCGCCTTGGGGCCAAACTGGGTGGGCTTCAGGGGCCGATCCAGCGCCACCAGCCCCCGATCTCCCCGAAAAAAACGAAACATGGTACGAGACTCCAAACGTCCTCCCTCGGTGGGAAGGTCTAAATCGTCGGGCAGCTTTTGGTAAATCCAGGCGATTAGCCCACTCAGACAGGCCACCGCCAACACCAGGGGGCCATTGTTGGGATGGCGCAGCGCCGTCAAAATCGGCAGCAACACTAGCACCAACAGCCGCCCCTGCCGCCGTTCCCTAAAAATCGTAAACCCTAGGCCGCTAATCAACCAGGTCAGCAGCGACGTGACCCAATCATGCACCACAAAGCCCCAGACCACGTTGGTGGTGCCCGCCCCCTTGGCAAACCAGTAGCGCCCCATCACCAGGCCAATCAGCGCCAGAATCTCCCACACCGGATCCGCCGGAAAGTAATACCGCGCCAGCAGCACCACGGAGATGCCCTTTGCCGCCTCCAGCAGCACCGCCAAAATTCCGGCCATCTTGCCGCCGTGGTAAAACGCCGCCGACACCCCCACATTGCCCGTCCCCACTTGGGACAACCGCTTTCCTGAAATCCAGCGCGTGACCCAGCCCGTCAGCGGCAACCCGCCCACCACAGGGGACAGCACAAAAATCAACAACGCACCCCAAACCTGGGTGAGGGTCATGGCCATGGCGAAACGAGGAATTGAAGAAGAGACCATCAAGAAATCAGGTGAGGATGAAGTATCAGGACGACCGTTTGCACTAACCTGACGAGGTGCTTGATCGCCATTTCCATCATTCTCCAGACATTATAGGGGCAAGGCTTACCAAGACGGCTCTTCCGGGTTCAGAGTGATAAGTCCGGCTAATGTCTAGGCATAGCAAGGCTTTCAGCGAATTCAGAAAAGGCTGATTGTATCACTCGATACGGTTTCAATCGCAGATCCGGAAGAGCCACCAAGACAACGGACTAGGCCCACGTTCTACAGCTATAGATAGATTGAGTGACCCTTAATGATCATTTTTACTCATCTCATCGACAACCGGGCCAACAAAACCAATGAGATTGCCATACGGGTCTTTCACTTGACACATATAGGTGCCATCCTCTCGATCTCGTGGGCCTCGATAGAGTACAGCCCCTAACGTAATAGCGTGTTCTAAAACGGCATCAAAACTATCCACCTGCCAATAGGCAACGTGCCCTGCTGCCCCCGATGGAACTTTCTCATCAGCTTGGTGGAACCAAACCTCTTGGCCACCCACGTTAATCAAGAAATAATCTGGATTATCTAAAACAGGGCACCTCGATTAATTGCCATATTGCGAACCTGAAAAGCCTGAAACCACTGAAATCCCGTAGCCACTCCCACGAA
>JALQST010000156.1 GCA_023264315.1 Nodosilinea sp. BSH.14 | reverse complement strand
GGCCCATCCGAGGATTGCGACTGAAGGCTCCCGAATAACTTAGCCAGCCGCGCTTCCATATTTAGGGTCAACTCCACGCCGCCCACGCCGCCGCCTACGATGGCGATGGTTGGATTTCGGTCGGGCGGGGTTTGGATGTCGGCCAAAAAGTCCTGCCAGTGGCGCAGCAGGTGGGGCACGGGCTTGGCGGGAATGGCGTAGACTTGGGCACCGGGGACGCTTAAGGCGGCGGGGGTGATGCCTGTGTTGATGGATAGTGCATCAAAGGCGATGGGCGGATGGTGGTCACAAAGCACCCGCTGGTGGGTCAAGTCTAGCCCCACAGCCCGATCCATCACCAGGCGGCAATTGGCGAAACGGGCGAGGGGGCGCAGGTCAATGTGGGCCTCGTCGAAGTTGTAGACTCCGGCCACGTGGCTGGGCAACATGCCGGAATAGGGCGTGTCTACCAGGTCGGTAATCAAGGTCAGCCGCACACCAGGGAGGGGATTCATGCCCCACTTTCGTAGCACCAGGGCATGGCTGTGACCACCACCCAGCAGAACGAGATCTGTGGCGAGGGGCGTTGGGGTCATCGTCGCGACGGCAACCTCAGCGGGTCGGATAGGGATCTCTGAACCATCGGCAATTCGGCCCTAGCGACCAATGGCTTTGACCATCAGAATGCCGCCAAAATAGAGAAACAGCACCGCCCCACCCAGCAAACTTTGGGTGACGGGATCCGTAGACGGAGTCAGCACGGCCCCTAGCACCGCTGCTCCTAGGAGGACGTAGCGCCAGCCGGAGAGCATTTGTTTGGAGTTCACAAAGCCCAACAGCCCCAGCAGCAGTTGCAGGACGGGAATCTGAAAGGCCAGCCCGGTGCTAAATAACAGCAGCAGCACAAACTCAAAGTAGCGGTCAATCGACCACAACTGCTCTACCACATCGGCCCCGTAGCTAATGAAAAAATTTAGGGCAGCGGGGATGAGGGCGAAGTAGGCGAAAAATAATCCCGCAAAGAACAACACACTGGAACCCAGCACCATCGGCCCAACCAGGCGGCGTTCCCGCCGGGTGAGACCGGGCAGCACAAACATCACCACTTGGTAGAGGATAAAGGGACTGGCAATCACCAAACCGCTATAGCCCGCCACCTTGAGGGAGACAAAGAAATACTCACCCGGTGAAAGCTGGAGAAATTTGGCCCCCTGGGCAGGCACTTCCAGCAGACTAACGATGCGGTTGACCTGCCAAAAACAGGCCACAATGCCCACGAGTACCGCAATCAACGAGTAGAAAATCCGCATTCGCAGTTCTTCTAAATGATCGAATAGCGACATTTCTACGTCGTCGGGCACTTCATCGAGGTCAACTCCAGGGGTGGCACCGTTGAGGCTAATCTTCTGGGGAATAGCGGTGTCAAGATCGGTGGGCGGCGTCATGGCGGCGGCAATATCCCAGGGCGAAGGGGTGATTATGGTGCGGGTTCAGGCTGTGCGTTGACAGTGCAGGGGTACGGTGCTTTTTATTGTAGCGAGATGTTTCGATTCACTCCGGCGGGTGCTACCCCAGAGACAGCGTCCGAGAGACAGCACCTACCGGAGGAGGCTCTAGCCCTAGGGACTGGTGAGTTCAGCCGGGTTGGTGTTGGGGTTGAGCCGCAGGGTACGCACGGCCCCAGAGTTGCCCAACACTACCGGATCCTCACCATTGAAGGAGAAGGAGACGCCCCCCGCATTTCCCGTGGTAAAGACCAGGGAATTTTGGGCCGTCCAGGTTTCTTCGTAGCCGCTGTCAGGGGTGCCTTCGTAGACCGTGCGACCATCGGCCACCACGCTCAGCCAGGCCCGATCCGTGAGGTTGATGGCCACCACAATGGGCGCTTCTAGGGCGACGGGTTCGGGCTCGGGTTTGGGCTCGGGCTCCACCACCGGAGTTGGGGTGGGCTCCGGCGTGGGGGTCTCGCCCACGGGAGCGGTGGTGGTTTGAGGACTTTGCCCACGGCCCAGGAAGATCCCAATACTGCCCGCAATCGCCAGGATCGCGGCCACCAACAGCAGCCAGCGGAAAACCCCACCGCTACGCCGTTCAGGCACGGGAACCATGGGCGGCAACGAATTTGTCAGGGGATCACTCTGAACGGCGAGGGAGGGGGCCTTAGTCACGGGAGTCTTCACCGGGGAGGGGGGGGTGGCAACCGGTGCAGGGGTGGCCGTGGGAGCGGCGGCGGGCAACGGGGCCGACTGAGCCACGGGGGCCGCCGTTCCGTTTGTCACCGCTGGCCTCACAAAATCGGCACTAGACATCACCGGTGGCGGCATGACCGTAAATTCTTGGGAAATGGCCCTACCGTCTAGCCCCAGCGCCTCAGCATAGCGGCGAATGAACCCTTGGATAAACACTGGCTCTGGAAGTTGATCCGCCCGCCCGGTTTCCAACGCTTGCAGAAGGGACGGACGGATAAAAATCTGATTGGCCAGAATGTCTAGGGACAGCCCTTGCTCCTGCCGCACTTGGCGAAGATCCGCCCCAATGCGCTGAAGTTGTTCAACCTGGGTAGGCGCTAAGTTTGCCACGCGACCTCACTGAATTCGGCGATGGTTAGTTAATCAATCTAAACAAAGTTATTCTAATGGATGGCGGCAAGGGATAGTGGAGACTTGGCAAGCATCCCACCAAATTCAGTTCTGGGCTTACCCATGGGAGAGAGTGATCTGCTGTCATATTCCTAACTAGTTAAATGGTTAATTAATCCTAAGATCGCCTATGTTGATAAAGGCATTCTCGCCCTCTCCCATCTTCTACGTTGACCTATGGCCAAGTCTCCTACTCCGCCGGTCTCTGCGGATTTGCCATCCTGGTTGAAGCCGTTGCGGCGCTATCTACCCATTCTGGATTGGGGGCTCAACTATCGATCCGAGAATCTAGTGGGCGACCTGATGGCGGGTACCATCGTGGCCATTGTGCTGATTCCCCAGGGGATGGCCTACGCCATGCTAGCGGGGTTGCCGCCCCAGGTGGGCCTGTATGCCAGCATGGTTCCCATGGTCTTGTACACGATTTTTGGCACCAGTCGCGCCCTGTCGGTGGGGCCAGTGGCCATCGATTCTCTCCTGGTAGCCGTGGGCTTGGCTCCCTTTGCCGCCCTGGGTTCCCCAGACTACATTGCCCTGGCCCTGCTGCTGGCGTTGATGGTAGGGCTGATTGAAATTTCCATGGGGCTGCTGCGGCTGGGGTTTGTGGTTAACTTCCTCAGCCATGCGGTGATTGTGGGGTTTACCAATGCGGCGGTGCTGGTGATTGGGGCCAGCCAGTTTAAGCACCTGCTGGGGGTGAGCATTCCCCAGTCGGAGGGCTTTGCCGACACCGTCCATAATTTGATCAAAGCCGCACCAGGCACCAACGGCGTCACCCTGGGGTTGGGCCTAGCCAGCATCGCCGGACTGTTGTTTTTCAGCAACGTCTTGCCCAAACTGCTAAAGCAGCGGGGAGTGCCCACCGGGTGGATCACGCCCCTCAGCCGCAGTGGGCCGCTGGTGGTGGTGGGCGGCAGCATTGTACTGGTGGCGGCCCTTGGGCTGCACGACCGCTTCGGGGTGGCCGTGGTGGGGGATATTCCCCGGGGGTTGCCCTCCCTGTCTGCGCCGCCCTTCTCCATAGCCCAAGCCCAGGCACTGCTGCCAACGGCCTTCGTCATCAGCTTTGTGGCGTTCATGGAGAGCATTTCCGTCGCCAAATCCCTGGCCAGCAAGCGCCGCCAGCGCATTGACCCCAACCAAGAACTGCTGGGCCTGGGGGCTGCCAACCTGGGGGCAGCGTTTACTGGGGGCTATCCCATCACCGGGGGGGTCAGCCGTTCCGTCGTGAATTTCACCGCTGGGGCTAATACCGGACTGTCGGCCCTGGTGACGGCCAGCCTCATTGCCCTGGTGGTGGCCTTCTTTACGCCGTTGCTCTATTCTCTGCCCTTGGCCACCCTGGCCGCCGTCATTTTCGTGGCCGTCAGCAAACTCCTGGATTTCCAGAGCATTCAGCGGCTGTGGCGGGTGGCGCGGATGGATGCCGTCACCGCTGTAATAACCTTTTGGGCGGTGCTGCTGATCGATATCCAAACGGGAATTTTGGTCGGTCTAGCGGCCTCCATCGCCTTTTACCTGTGGCGCACCAGTCGGCCCCACATGGCTGAAGTGGGGCGGGTGGGCAATACGGAACATTTCCGCAACATCAAGCGCCACGAGGTGCAAACCGATGAATCCGTCCTAGCCATTCGCATCGATGAAAGCCTCTATTTCGCCAACACCAAATACCTAGAGGACTACCTGATGCAGGCGGTGGCCAACCATCCCAAGGCCCACGCCCTGCTGCTGATTGGTGCCGCCATCAACCACATTGACGGTAGCGCCCTAGATACCCTAGATACCCTGATTGATGGGCTAAAGGAAGCTGGCGTAACCGTCTACTTCAGTGAAATCAAAGGCCCCGTGATGGATCAACTCCAGCGGGCAGGCTTTATTGATCGCATCGGCGGGCCAGATCGGGTTTTCCTCAGCACCCACCAAGCCATGCAAACCCTGGGGGGACACCCCGCCTAAGCCCTAGGGAAAGAGTATTGCAAAATACAAAATTTTGTATCTGCCTCTGTGAACAAAGGTGATGATACACTGCGAAGCCCTGTTCCCACACCCCATTAGAGGGACTATGGAGATGGACTGGGGTCTAGATTCTCCGGGTTTTCCCGTAGACGGTTTCCCAATAGAAGGCGTGATCCCATTTCGTTCCTAACGATTGACCTGGATCTGGAGGCTGTACCCATGACCACGACTCCCCTGAGGACGGCATTACCCACAACCGCAGCGGCACACTACACCATCGACATGATCCGCGATGAAGCCCGACAACTGATTGAAAGTGGCCTCGTCAGCCGTCATCAGCCGATCTTCACCCTCTGTGGCTACATCGCCGCCCGGGAATGGCCCCTGATTGAACTGGAACTTGAGCAGTACGACTATCTCCTGCGCGACTGCATTGGCGACCTGCTCACCTGCGAAACCTGGAGCGAAGACTAGTGGTTTGTCAGGGTTAAATTCTTTAAATTTTAGGGTTGCAGATATCCTCAACGCCCTTCGACTGCTCGACTATTCGGCAAGATCACAACTCAGGACGACCGTAAACGGCACGTTCGGGCTGAGCCTGTCGAAGCCCTAATCCTTAGTCTTGATTGGATGACCAGGGGAATCAGCCCCGATCCCAATACCCCCAAAATCGTGAAACCGATGGGGCCAATTTGAGCCAGCCGGTTTTGGCCATCCCAGCGCCAATTCAGCGGGGGAGAACGTTTACAATAGGAAACTGGCCCTGTGGCTGTCGTTGATTGTTACTTCATTTCCCTCCCTAAAGCACTATGTTTGAAGCCCTGTCAGAACGCCTTGAGTCGGCCTGGAAGAGCCTGCGCGGCCAAGACAAAATTAGCGAAACCAATATCAACGATGCCCTGCGGGAGGTGCGGCGGGCGCTGCTGGAGGCGGACGTTAACCTTCAGGTAATTAAGGACTTTATCGCTGAAGTTAAGGGACAGGCTCTAGGGGCGGAGGTCGTCAAAGGGGTCAGCCCCGACCAGCAGTTCATCAAAATCGTCCACGACGAACTGGTGCGGCTGATGGGCGACACCAACGTGCCCCTGGCCAGCACCGATAAGAAGCCCACCGTGGTGCTGATGGCAGGCCTCCAGGGGACGGGGAAGACCACCGCTACGGCCAAGCTGGCCCTGCACCTGCGTAAGGAAAACCGCAGCACCATACTGGTGGCCACGGACGTCTACCGTCCCGCAGCGGTGGATCAGCTCATCACCCTGGGCAAACAAATCAATGTGCCTGTGTTTGAACTCGGTACGGAGGCGAATCCCGTAGACATCGCCCGCCAAGGCGTCGAACGGGCCAAGGCCGAAGGCGTAGACACCGTGATTGTGGACACGGCGGGGCGATTGCAGATTGACCCCAAAATGATGGCGGAACTGGCGGACATCAAAGCCGCTATCCAGCCCGATGAGGTGCTGCTGGTGGTGGATGCCATGACGGGGCAAGAGGCCGCCAACCTCACCCGTACCTTCCATGATCAGATCGGCATCACCGGGGCGATTCTCACCAAAATGGACGGCGATGCCCGGGGCGGGGCGGCTCTCTCCGTGCGCCAAATTTCGGGCCAGCCGATCAAATTTGTGGGTGTGGGCGAAAAAGTCGAAGCCCTGCAACCCTTCTACCCCGACCGCATGGCCTCCCGCATTTTGGGCATGGGCGATGTGCTCACCCTGGTGGAAAAGGCCCAGGAAGCGGTGGACATTGCCGACGCCGAAAAGCTGACCAAGAAAATCCTGGAAGCCGAATTTGATTTTGACGACTTCCTCAAGCAAATGCGCTTCATGAAGAGCATGGGCTCCCTGGGCAGCATCATGAAGCTGATTCCCGGCATGGGCAAGCAAATTTCCGGCGAAATGCTGGAACAGGGGGAAGTGCAACTCAAACGCTGCGAGGCCATGATCAACTCCATGACCCGCGAAGAGCGCAAAAATCCTAACCTGCTTTCCGGTTCCCCCAGCCGTCGCCGCCGCATTGCCGCCGGGTCTGGCCACCAAGAAAAAGAGGTTTCCAAGCTGATTACCGACTTCACCAAAATGCGCACTATGATGCAGCAAATGGGGCGCGGCGGGGGTCTACCCGGCATGGGTGGAATGCCCGGTATGGGCGGCGGAATGCCCGGTATGGGTGGAATGCCCGGTATGCCCGGTATGCCCGGTATGCCCGGTATGGGCGGTGGGGCCATGCCCGGTTTCCGTGCCCCCAGCAACAAAAAACAGAAAAAACAAAAGAAGAAAAAAGGCTTCGGTCAGCTTTAGTCCCCTGGCCTTGGATCACCCTTACCCCCGGGCCTGCTCCTACGGGGATCCTGGTCTTGGGAACGGCGGCGGTACTTGTTCTTGGGTGGTTCGGTGTCGGGGTCGAAGCGCTCGGCGATACGCAGTTTGGCGGATCTGGCCCTGGGGTTAGCAGCGACCTCTTTCTCCGTGGCGATGATCGGCTTTTTGGTGATCACCTTCAGGTCGGGATTGTCCTTCAGGCGGTGCTTGACCAGACGATCCTCCAGGCTCTGGAAGCTGATGATGGCCAGCCGTC
>JALQST010000155.1 GCA_023264315.1 Nodosilinea sp. BSH.14 | reverse complement strand
TGGCTGCGCTGCGTCTGCACCGAGTCGGAGGTGTACCAAAGCCGCTATAGTGCCTCCCCTCGACTGGTGCGAGTGGCCGTGCGATCCATCGGCGGCACCATCGACGCCAGCCAGTGCCAAACTATCCATGAAGAACTGCTGGGAGAAAGTAATGGCCAGCCCGGTCAAACGGTGCAGCTTCAGGGGCCGCCCGTGCTGCCGCGCCAACCGGGGGAACAACTGCTGGTGTTGCCCCCCGATGGCCTGCCCCAGCTTTGGCAGGAGGTGAGCGACTTTGCCGACTCTGGCCCTAACGACGACCACTACACCCTCGATTCCGTCACCGGGCGGTTGCAGTTTGGCCCCCTCATCCGCGAACCCAGCCAACTCCAGGAGGCGACCTACACCCGATCTCGCCACCAAACCCGTGAGAGTGCCCCGACCCTGCCCCAAACCCTGCCCCAGGCCAGTGCCCTAGAGCGTCAGTATGGGGCGGTGCCTCCCCGGGGGTCGGTGTTCAAAATGGTGTCCTACCGCACCGGGGGCGGGCGGCGCGGCAATGTGCAGCGCCACACCCTGCGCGTGGTCAAAACCGCCGTGCCCTACGTGGCCCAGGTGACGAACCACATCCCCGCCCGCCATGGGGCCGATGCGGAATGTTTGGAAGATGCGGTGCTGCGGGTGCCGCGCCTCTTGCGTACCCGAGATCGGGCCGTCACCCCGGAGGACTTTGAAGCCCTCACCCAGCAGGCGGGTCAGGGTTCCGTGGCCCGCACCCTCTGCCCCCCCAGCACCACCCCCGGCCTGGTGGATGTCCTCGTGGTGCCCCAGGCCAATACGGAGGGCATTGATCAGGATCGGGGGCTCCATCCCGACACCCTGGCCCTCACGCCGCCCCTGCGCCAGCAACTCTTGGCCTACCTGGATGAACGCCGCCTGCTGGGGGTGCAGGTGGCCCTGCGAGAACCCGACTATGTGGGGGTGGCCGTCCAGCTTGAAGTGGGCCTCGCCCCAGAACACGCCAACCCCCAGGCCCAAACCCAAACCCTCCATCGCCTGCGCAGTGCCCTCTATCGCTTTCTCAACCCGCTGACGGGTGGCCCCGACGGCAACGGCTGGCCCTTTGGTGCGCCGCTCTATCCCTCCGATATCATTAGCCTGGTGCAGGGCCACGAGGGTGTCCGCTACCTCGGCACCGTGCTGCTGTTTGAACTGCGGCGCGACGGCGACCAGTGGATTCGCACCCTCGCCCCCAACAACATCATCCACCCCGGCCCCCAGGGGATCCTGTGCTCCTGGGCCAACACCGCCCTTCGCTCCAGCCACGTCATCAGCCTCCTATGATTTCCCAATGACCCAAGCCCGATCCACCACCGACATCAGCCTCGTGCTGACCCCCATGCAGGTTCCCGAAGCAGTGCCCAACGGGGCGGAATTGGCCCAGGGGCTAACGGGCCGTCGGCCTCGGGAGATCCGTGCCCCCAGTGTGCCGATCCTGGTGGTTTATCCGGGGGAGGCGAGCGAGCTGGTGATGCAGGTTCACAACCAAAGCCGGGAGCCGCTTCAGCTTCAGTACCAGGTACAGGGGGATTTTCCGGCGGAGTGGTGCCAGTTTCGGGCCGAGGGCGCTGAGGCGCGACCGGGGCAAACCCTAGAGGCCGTGCTCTCCTTCAATTTGCCCTCGGATTATTTGGAGCAAGCCTACAGCGTTGACCAACTGCCCCTACGCCTCGACTATCGCGGTCGCCTGACGGTCCTCAGCCTCAATCCCGGCACGGGGGGCCGTACCCTGGAACATCGCGATTTTCAGCTTTACCTGCGCCCCCGCAGCCTCTATTTAGACTTTTTGCCCGACCTGTATCGCGAGCTTGACTTTGTGGGCCGCTTCCTGAAGGTGTTTGAGCAAACCTTCGAGCCCGCCGTCAACAGCCTTGATAGCCTCTGGGCCTACCTCGACCCCCTCACCGCCCCCCAAGCCCTGTTGCCTTTTTTGACCCACTGGGTGGGCTGGAATTTTGATGCCCCCCTCGACCCGCGCCGTCAGCGGTTTTTGATTCGCCATGCCCTACAAATTTACCGATGGCGGGGCACCCGTCGGGGCTTGCGCTTTTACCTACACCTGGCCACGGGCCTACCCCTCGACGACCACCGGCCCAGCGAATCCGCGAAACACATCGGCATCCACGAAAGCTTTAGCCAGGGGCTGATCCTGGGTGAGGCCCACCTAGGGGAAGATACTAGCCTCGGCGGTGGCCAGCCCTTCCATTTTGCCGTTCACCTCCGACCCGACCCCCAGCACACCATCGAGACCGCCCTGGTTCACCAGATTATCCGCCAAGAAAAACCTGCCTTCTGCACCTACGATTTAATCATCGAACCCCCGCCCTAGGCTGCGGGATCGATGGAAAAAACGCCTCACCCATGAATCCCTGCGTGGGCGGGGAGACCCCGCCCCTACCCACCCGACTCCCGACTCCCCATGCTCCCCCCTCCCCCTCGCCACCCCCTACAACGCCTCCAAGTCAGCGATGGCTTGCTCGTCACCGCCGAGCGTTGGCAGGTGGCGCACCAGTACCATCGACAGCGGCAGAATTTACATTTCCAGGCGTTTCACCAGGGGGGGATTGTCAGTGGGTTGGGGGTGTGCCCCACGGTGGCTCCGGCCCAGGTGGCCAATGCCTATCGGGACGGGCGCTGGTTGCAGGTACAGCCCGGGGTGGCGATGGACGACCAGGGCAACCCCATTGTGGTGCCTGATCCTGTCACCTACCGGATTGCGGCCCAGCCGACGACGGATCCGCTCCTGGTCTATCTGGTGCTCAAGTTTGTCGATCCTGACCAGTTGGAACCCCGCACCGGCACCCATGTGGTGCAGGAAACCTTTCGCCTGGAGGAAAAGGTTGCGCCACCGGAGGGTTCGGAAATTGAGCTGTGTCGTCTGGTGCTGTTGCCGGGGGATGCCCCCATTACCCTGCCCCAGAACGGGTTTGCCCCCGTGGCCAACGAATTGGACTGGCGCTATCGGCCCCGAGCCCAGGCACGGCCCCAGGGATCTTTGACCCTGGGCTACCTCACCCTCACGGCCCAGGCCAAACCAGAGATGGAGAGAGCGCTTCACGGGTTGGTGGCAGCCCTGCCTGGGCTGTATCCGGCCCTGCGGGGGGACGTGCACCCGGTACCCCTGGGACTGCGCCAGGGGTTGGCCCTGACGGTGACGGATATGCAACCCTACGACCTGCTGCACTTGGCCGCTGCTGCTGCCCGGGGGTTGACCGAGGCGGAGATTGATCTGCTGCGGGCCTATGGCCAGGGAGGCGGTACGCTGTTGATTGAAATCTCCGCCAGCGAGTCCTCCCTGGCGGAAATCTTTCAGGTCTGGGCGGAGGTGATGAAGGTGCTGTCGGCCTCGGCCACCGGGGTGGATCCCGCCATGGTGGCCCCCCTATGCCACGAGGCGGCGGAGCTAGAGCGTTGTCTTGCCCTGGAAATTACCCAACACCTGCCCGCTTTGGCGGCCTGGGTGGGGCCATCCCAACTTCGGTCTGGGGCCAAGCGCGATACCGTGGCTCCAGGAGCGGATCCATCCCCCGACTGGCCCCTGGCCGGACGACTCACGGCCCAGCATCCCCTGCGGCAGCAGCCCTTTACCTTTAGCCAAAATCTGATGATTCACCAACAGCCCTTGGCCCTATTTCACTGGGGTGGGGTGGTGGTAGCCGTGGGCGATCTGACGGGGCTGTGGGGTGGCCCAAAAACCCAGTTCATGCCCCGCGACAGCCTGCGCAGTGCCCAAGAACTCGGGATTAATCTGCTGCACCTGGCTTGGCAACGCCGTCAATGGGCCAGGGCCACGCCCCCCGCACCCATCGCCGAAGCCGCCCCCGCCTCTCCCCTAGATTCCATCTACGAGCGCCTCGGCTAAGCCCCACCCTGGTTATTCCGTCCCCGGTTGATTCTCTATGGCCAAATTGCTTACCACGCAGATCACCCCCCTGGTGCTTTACTTCAAGCCGGGGCAAATGCCGCCTAGCTTCTCGGTACAGGTGGTGAACCAGAGTGACAGCTTTGCCGCCTTTCAGATGGAGGTGTTGGCGGCGGGGGTGGAGGCTGGGGCCAGCCCCACCTGGTATCAGCAGGCTCCCGATATGTCGGCCAAAATTCCGCCAGGGGACCGCACGGAATTTTCGGTGACGGTGCTGGATGTGCCGCCGGTGCGGGGGGGCTTTGTGGGGTCGATGACCCTGACGGTGCGGGTGTTTTCCGTGGAACTTCGCCAGGAAGATCGCCAGGTGATCAACCTGGTGATTGAGGGTAGCGGCATTATCCCGCCCCAAATCGACATTTTGAGCCCTCAACTGGTGGCGACGCCCCAAACCCGCCTGGAGATCCCGGTGCGGTTGTATAACCCCAACCGCAGCACCCTGCGAATCAATCTCTCGGTGCAGGGGTTGCCCCCCGAATGGCTCACCGATGGCCAGGAGCGACGCCTGGAAGTGCCCGCCCAGGGGGAGGTGACGACCACATTTTTAGGCCAGATCGGATCCCCCCTAGATGCCCCTAGCCAGGTCTATCCCTTTGATCTAGAGGCCCGCGTCACATCCTTAGTGAGTCAACGCCTGTCCAGTCAGATCACGGTGTTGCCAGCGGGCACCGTGGCCCTTGACCTCACAACCCCGGAGGTGATCTATCCGCCGCCGAAGGCGTCTCGGCGCTTCCTTCGCCCCGAAACACCAGGGGGCACCCCCCCAGGAGACTCGTGGTTCAGCCTGCCGATGTCGGCCATGGCGGCCTTTCAGGGGCCACGCCCAACGGCACAGCCCGCCGCCACTGCCCCACCCTGCCCCACCACCGGGGCGAAAACGGCGGTGATTGGCCTCACCATCCACAACCATAGCAACCTCGCCCAGGTGATCACCCCCGTGGTGGAGCGCCTCCATCTGGGCTGGTTTGAGGGCGATGAAACCCAAATTCGGCCCCTGGCGGCGGGGGATCGGGTGATCCTGCCGGAGGAACCGCTGCCCTTGCCCATCGGGGGGGCACTGCCGATGAACCTGCCCGTGGTGGTGGCTCGGCCCTGGCTGGGCTGGACGCGCACTCACCTGTTTCGGCTGTCTGTGCTGCGTCCGGATACCCAAATTCCCCTTGAACCGGACCACCAAACCGTCACGGTTCGCGTCCGTCCCCGCTTAGCCTGGGCCATCCAACTGTTGGCCTTGGGGGGGCTGCTAACCCTGGCGGTGCTGTCGCGGCTGGCCCCCCCCAGCCACCGAGGCCCCGTGAATATGGTGCGTTTCGATGGTCGTGCCTCGGAGGTGATCAGCGCTTCGGAAGACCAAACCGTGCAGCGCTGGCGGATAGAGGGCCACCGTCTGCGGCGGTGGCAGCGCCCGGTGCAGGCCGATAAGGCCATCCGGGTGGCCCGCTATCGGCCCGTGGGCAACGACGCCATTGCCGTAGGCTACGAAAACGGATCCACCGAAATCCTCAGTTTGCGGGTGCCCCAGCCGCCCCTGGTGCTGTCCCACGCCCTGGGGGATCGGGTGTTTGACCTGCAATTCACCGCCAATGCCCAAACCCTGTTTACGGGCTACGGCAGCGGTGCCCTCCGACGCTGGGATCTGTCGGGTCTGCCCAGGGGTACCCTTCGGCCCGCCCAGGCTGAAGACGCCGGCTTTGCCGTCCAAGCCCTCGCCCTCATGCCCAATGACCAAGTGGTGGTGGGGGGGCGCTTTAATCGCCTCGTCATTTGGGACTGGGCGCAGGATCGAATGCTGCCCTTTCCCTACCTCTCCGGCGGCGGCGACCAGGACTACATCACCGGCCTTGCCACCGCCAGCCAGCAACCCCATCGCCTCGCGATCTCCGATAACCAAGGCCGCATCAGCCTGTGGGATCTACGCACCTGCCTAACCTCAGGCACCCCGACAGAGACCTGCCGCCCCATCTCCACTTGGGCCGATGGCCATGGGGGAGAATCCGTCCGCGCCATCGCCCTGACGGAAAGTGGCTGTGCCCTGGTCAGCGGTGGGGCCGATGGCCAGGTCAAACTCTGGGCCATCCAGGCCGATGGATCCCTCGCCAACGAACGCCGCCTCGGCAAATCCCGTCAGGCCATCGATACCGTGGACGTCATCCTGAAAGACCAGCGCCTCCTCGTCGTCAGCGGCGGCAGCGATCGCCGGGTTAACCTCTATACCGCCCCCATCCCCAACACCTGCCAGTTCTGATCGCCGGGAGGGATCACGACTGAAGCTAGCTCCATTCCAGCACGAGGTCTCCCGATTGCACCTTCGACCAAATTAAGTCTTGCACCAGATTGAGTTCTTGGGGGGTGGCTTCGCCATCGGCCCAGATCACCTGGTCGATGTAGGCTCGCTCGTCGTTGGTGATGAGCCCGTCCGCCACCACGTTTTCCACGATGGATCGGAGGGTTTCCAGATGACTTAGGTCGGCTTTGGTGAGGGGAGCCGCGTTCGGGCGTTCAATTTTCATGGCTAAAGACCTCAAGACAGCGGATCAACCAGCCGTTCCGAGGGGGATGGGCCAGACCGGGCGTTGAGAGCTAACACCGATGCCGCCCGCCTAGGGATCACCAGAAACATCGGGGACAATGCTGAACAGCCCCTTCGGAATCTATCTT
Organism: Nodosilinea sp. BSH.14; assembly: GCA_023264315.1. Lineage (GTDB taxonomy): Bacteria > Cyanobacteriota > Cyanobacteriia > Phormidesmidales > Phormidesmidaceae > Nodosilinea. Next base: position 532 of record JALQST010000155.1, on the reverse strand, counting down.
GGACGGTAGCATGTTCTCCCCAGGGCCGTTGTTCCCCTGCAACTAAACGTTAGCCTGCCCTCGCCAGCTACCCTGCGACCCTGGGGTACCGAGGCTCCCGATGGGTTAAGGCCGCACAAATTCCGAAGGCCGCTTGAAGGGCTCGACGGGGGTATCGGCGAGGGCTTGGCGCATGAAGTCTCGCCACACCGGTGCGGCGTAGGTGCCGCCCGTGGCCCCAGAGCGGAGGGGGCGGTAGTTGTCGTTGCCCACCCAAACCGCCGTGGCCAACTGGGGCACATAGCCCACAAACCACACATCCCGCTGGGAGTCGGTGGTTCCAGTTTTGCCTGCCGCAGGGCGACCAATGGCGGCGCTGCGAGCGGTACCCCGAATGATGACACCCTGGAGAACGTCGTTGAGGGAGGCCGCCGCCCAGGGGTCGAGCACCAGTTGGGGGTTAGGGCTGTTATCGAGGATGAGGTTGCCGCTGCTGTTGGTCACTTGCACGATCAGGGTGGGTTCGGAGTGCCAGCCGTTGTTGGCGAAGGTG
>JALQST010000154.1 GCA_023264315.1 Nodosilinea sp. BSH.14 | reverse complement strand
AGAGCGTCAGCAACTCCTGCAAATTCTAACTCAAGACCAGTTAGCTGAAAACTCCCTAACCGAACTTAAAAGTCTCAGCCTACAATTTTGGCAAGGCACTTCGCTCCAGCAGCTCCGCACAACCCAAACTCCAGTAACCGTTCATAATCTCAAAGATCTTGCCGCCGACTTTTGGCCTCAAGAAGACTCCATAGAAGACTTCCTCGCCTTCCTGCACCAGCAGCGCCAAGAGGTAATTTAGGCCAGAATCTATGAGCCTTTTCCTGATCGATACAGATATCGCCTCCTTTATCTTCAAAGGCAGCGACTACGCCGATCCCTATCTGGGCACCTCGATTAATTGCCTTACTGCGAATCCGAAGGGCCTGAAACCACTGGAATCTCGTGCTCATTCTCAATAAGATTTGTATTTTTCGAGGCGCCCATCTGCCGATCTTGAATGATCAAGAATTGGCGTTGTCATTTATGAGTGTTGCTGAGCTGTTTCAGTGGGCCATCTTGCGTCAGTGGGGTGATCGTCGCTTTTCTCAACTAGAGCAATACCTGTCAAATTATCTTGTAATTCCAGTCGATCAACCACTCTGCCGAGAATGGGCGCAAGTTCGCAGTGATCGCCAAAGCACCGGACGACCGATTTCTCCTCAAGATGCCTGGATTGCAGCAACAGCATTACGCTACGACCTACCATTAGTCACTCACAACAGCAAAGATTTCCTAAACATCCCTCATTTACAGATTATTACTCCTTAGTCCATGGGGTAGGCATTGCCCACCATTCTTCCTACTCAGAGTTTTACAATGAAGTCACCTATATCGCGAGTGGCCTATGCTGAACTCATCGGATGCGCGGGAACAGATTTATCGCTATGTTGATCAACTATCCCAGGAACGGCTGGCGGTGGTGCTCGATTTTTTGGCTTACTTCGTAGAACGCGACAATCGCGACGCCACGGAAGAGTTATTGGCCACTCCTGGGTTTGCGGCTGATTTAGACCGGGCTGAACAGGAAGCCGACACCGAGGAACTCGTTGATTGGCGAGTTTTGCGTAGCGATGTATAGGGTTAGACTGACCAAGACTGCCGCTAAGGACTATCGGTCGGTAGAGGCGACCTTGGCTAAACGGCTAGCCAAGGCGTTTGAGATGGTGGAGCAAAATCCTCGTCAGCATCCCAACATTAAAGCGTTAAAGGGAGAACTGGCTGGTCGCTACCGCTATCGGGTAGGAGATTATCGCGTAGTCTATCGCATTGATGACGACTCCACAGAAGGGCACCTCGATTAATTGCCTCATTGCGAATTTGAACAACCTGAAACCCCTAAAGTCTCGTGGTCATTCTCAATAAAATCTGTATTTTTCGAGGTGCCCAGAAGTTATCGTTCTGCTGATTAAACACCGTTGAGAAGTCTACGATTAACCGATGAGACCAGCTATCCGGTGGGCAATCGAGACGGGGGCAATCCTCAGCGCACTAAAGGTTGGCTCTGGGTGCTGGTGACGCCAGTGGTGAGCGTTTTTGAGGTGGTGCTCAGTCGCTCCCAGGCGACCGCTAAAGCGTTGATGGGTGAAGACTGTTCAGGCATCGTCACCTGAGGGACGGTTACGCATTTATAAACCGAGACTATCACTGACTGAACAGTGCGAAGTTCTCAGGCGGTGGGAAAGGTGAAGAAAAACGGACACGCCTGCGCCCCGGAGGGCCGTCATGTCCGAGACGGGCTGACGTGATTATCAACAGCCAGACTTATGATGGAGATCCACCAACGCCGAGAGCAAATCTTGGGGGTCTTGCGCCCGGCCTTGAGTCGTGCCGCCACGTTTCGATGGTTTGTCCTGCTCGTGTGGGGTGTGCTGTTGAACAGGCCGCCGCCAGCGGTGACCCGTGACTTGAATGCGATAGGGCTGGGGGAAGGGTGCAAGGGCCAAGCGCGGCCCTGGTTTGAGTCGGGTGCCTTTAGCGTGGAGGGGTTGTGTAGGCGATGGGGAGGATGGCTGAGCGAGCAGGCTCATGGCCATCGCATCCAGGGACAACGGGGGGATGTGGGCGAGGGGATTAAGGTGGCCCAAGAAGGCCGCAAAATGCCTGGGGTGAAGGGGCTCCATCAAGAATCCGAGGATGTCAGCAAGGCGGAGTGGATTCGAGGCCATTCCCTCAATGCCTTGAGCATCCTACTGGGGGGAGGCTCAGCCCACTTTGCCATCCCGATGATCCTGAAGGTTCACGATGGCCTCACCGCCGCTACCCCCGAGACCACTGATGCTGAGACTAAGCCGAAGACCACCTTGGTAACGAAGATGGCTGACCTGGGGACAGCCTACGCCCAAGCCGGTAGCTACATCGTCTTGGATGCCGACTTGGCCTGTGAACCCGTGATGACGCGGTTTCGCCGTCATCAGGTGCATTGGATTAGCCGAGTGCGGAGTTCGACGGTTGCCCATGCCCCGTTTTCGGCAGTGCCCACGGTGAAAGGCCCTGGACGGCCTCGGTAATGGGGCAGCCAGGTGACACGCCAGACCCTGTTCGCCCCGATTGAGCACTGCCAGCAGGCTAAGGTATGGCTCTATGGTCAGATCGTTACCGTCTATGACCAGGGCTTCGCGTTTCATTGGGAGAGTCCCGAGACCACGGTGCGCTGTGGGCTCACTCAACTCGCCAATGGTCGGCAGTTTATGTGGGTCTCCACGGATGGGGCGCTGAGTGGCCCCGAGGTGATTGCCGCCTATGGCTTTCGGGTTAAGAGCGAACTCACCTTCGGCACCCTGATTCACCTGATCGGGGGCTTGGCCTATCGCTTTTGGCTGAAAGCCATGACTACCGCTCCCAGTTGGCCTAAAAACCTCAATTTGGCCGACTATCCAGAGTCTGTTCAAGGTCGAATCCTGGCTAACGTGGACGCGATGGAACGGTTGGTCAATCTCAATGCCATGGCCCTAGGGATCCTCCAGGGATTGGCCTTAGCGTTACCCACATGGTTCTGGTCGAACTTCCCGCGCTGGTTTCGCACCTTGCCTCAACACGGCTACCCCCGTGAGCGAATTGTCCAACTTGTCCTCCAGCATCAAGCCCAGGAGATTTTTCTCAGAAGTCCGGCCTCTCTACTTCTGCCTCAATTCCTAGCCGCCAAGCTTATCCCTCAGAAATCCCCAGATACACTACCTCTGACAGCCTAGCTCTAAGCCTGGATCCAAGTAAAACTTATGACTGTCCAGATGTTGAGCATACGCTCGTTATAGTCTAAGAAATGCTTGCTTGCTTCTTAGACTCCCCGATTACTCCCTCCGGTCGTGCGCCGCTGCTTCGCACGTCCTGCGGCCTACGCCACCCCCCAAGCCTTCGGCTATGGGCGGAGCACTGCGACGGATCTTGGTAGATTGGTATGGGCTAATGCCTGATCCTGCTGCCGGTGGATCTCAGTCCTCGCCCAGCCCCAGCCCTTGGTGATAACGGATTGGTTATGACAGACAACTTTGAGATTTTTGATCGCGATATTTCCGCCGACCTCCTAAATCGCTACCTCCAAGCCGAGGTGATTGCCTGCGACACGGAAACCATGGGTCTGTTGCCCCAGAGAGACCGCCTTTGCCTGGTGCAGCTCAGCGATCCGGCGGGCTATGTGTCGGTGGTGCGGATTGAGCGCGGCCAGACCGAAGCCCCCAACCTGAAACAACTCCTGGAAGCGGATCACAGCCTCAAGCTGTTCCACTTTGCTCGCTTTGATCTGGCCACCCTGCGCTACCACCTGGGCATTGCGGTGAATCCGGTCTTCTGCACCAAAATTGCCAGCAAACTAGGCCGCACCTACAGCCCCAAACACGGCCTCAAGGATGTGGTGAAGGAACTAGAGGGTACCGAACTCGACAAAACCGCCCAAAGCTCCGACTGGGGCAACGCCATGAACCTCTCGGAGGATCAACTGCGCTACGCCGCCAACGACGTCCGCTACCTCCACAGCATCCACCAGGGCCTAGAAACCATGCTGAAACGCGAAGGCCGCTGGGAACTGGCCCAAGACTGCTTCCGCTGCCTGCCCACCCTAGTCAGCCTCGATCTGCTGCAATACAACAACCTGTTTGAACATTAAGTTCACTGACCCCGACAGATCTCACCCCTGATCTCACCCCAAACCCCTCTCCAACTTGGAGAGGGGCTTTGAAGGATCCTCCGGCTCCCTTCTCCCACGGGGAGAGGGGCTGGGGGAGAGGGCTCTGGATTAAAGACTGGGGGTTCTGCCTCAGGAAAGAGGAACTATGATGAACGAGTTTCTGCCTCGACCACGGGTTCTGCGCAGAGCGTTCTATCCACGAGATGCCCCATGGGAACTTGGGTTAAACAGACCGACCAGGCGATTTACCTCATGTCTGGGAACACCTACCTGGAGGTGATTCCCAAGCGCCCCTCCACCACCAACCCCAAGGATCAGGTGGCCAATATATCGGCGATGAAGGGGTGGTTTGTCCGTGGGGATCGGCCCCGGGGGATGACGTTTTCCATTGGCACAGGGGATCCAGAACCGCAGCCCACACCGCCACCGTCGGGGGAAGGGCTGATGATTCCTGACAACAATCAGATCCTGATCACCAGCGACACGTTTTTGAAGCTTCGGCCCGTGCAGTCCAGTGGGCTGACCTCCTCCGAAAAGGTGTGGGTGCGGCGCGGTACCCAACTGGCTCTGCGCTACTATGCCGATGGCGGCAGCGACCACTGGCGGGTGGAACTGGCGGCACCCTTGGGTGATGGCAACCGCACCCTCTGGTATGTTTACAATCTCCATGCCCGTCTGGGCACCGAGGCCACCCTCACCGTCACCCGCGACACGCTATTTAAGCGAGAGCCCAAGCCCTCCACCAGCCTGCCCAACAGCGCCAAGGTGTTGGTGAGTGAGGCCCAGCGCTTCAAGCTGAAATCCTTTCGTCCGGCGGCGGACAACCACACCCTGATTGAACTGGCCGACACCACCCTTGGCCCCAACAACGACACCCTGTGGTACGTCTACAATCTCCATGCCAGCGCCAGCACCGAGGGCGGCGAAATCCCCCGTCCCCACGATGGTCTCCAGGTACATACGGTGCGGGATACGGTGTTTACCCTGCGGCCCGAACCGCCGGAATCCTTGCCGGAATCGCAAAAGGTGGCGGTACCTAGGGGCCAGGTGCTGAATATTCAGTACTACATCGACCAGGGCAGTGACCTGTGGCTGATTGACCTGGTGAAGCCAGACTTGGGCGATGGGCAAAATACCCGGTGGTACGTTAACACCCAGGACACCAAGCTGGTTTCCAACATCACCCTCACGGTGTTGACCAATACGGTGTTCAAGGCCGAGCCGATAGCCTCCTCGGAACTGGCTCCGGAGGATAAGGTGTCGATTCCGGCCCAAACCCAGTTTGCCCTAATTGGCCACCTGCCAGCGGCGGGCAACCATACCAAGGTACGCCTTGCGGATACCACCTTGGGCGAAGACGAGGTGGACACCTGGTACGCCTACAACCCCCATGCGCGGATTGTGGGCCAGCGGCAACTGCTCCAGGTGCGGGGGGATACGGTGTTCAAAACCAGCCCCGCCATGGCTAGCGAACTGCCAGAAACCGATAAGGTGCTGGTGAAATCCAACACCGTGCTGGAAATTAGCTCCTACGCCCAGCCGGAGAAAAACCATGTGCGGGTAGCCTTCAAGGGGGTGTTCCTGGGTGCCCAAAACCGCAATACCTGGTTCTGCTACGTGCCGGATATCTACATCATCGGCACCGAAATCGGCAACAACCCCAACGACCAACCGCCCCCGCCCCCGCCGCCCTCCGGCAATCGCGGCATTCCCCTCCAGTTTCCGGGCTTCACGGGTACCTATTACTCCAATGACCCGATTTATTGGACAACCCAGTACGGCGAACGGGGCAACTTCACCTGGGCCGAAGCCCTCCATGTCAGCGCCAGCACCGGGCAGTATCGCCGCCCCGCCAGGGCCGAGGTGATCTACGGCATCTTGCGGATTGCCAAGGCCTTGGAGGACATTCGCAAGCGCTACGGCAGGCCCGTGATCATCACCTCCTGGTATCGTGATCCGGCCACCAATGCAGCGGTGGGAGGGGCGTCCCAGTCGCGCCATTTGCTGGGGGATGCGGTGGATTTTGTCGTCTCCGGTCGCCATCCCTACGATGTCTATGCCGACTTGGATCGCTGGTGGGGCAACCAGGGCGGCTTGGCCAGTTCCCGATCCTTCACCCACATTGACGCCAGGGGCTACCGCGCCCGCTGGAACTACGACGGCACTGGCCAAGCCAAGGAGGATGCGTAACCATGGGCACCTGGATTAAAGAAACCGATGTAGCGATGTACCTAATGCAGGGCGGCGTGTGGATTGCCCGCATCGCCAAAGCGCCCTCCTCCGCTAACCCCAAGGAAAAAGTAGCCGACATCACGGGCATGAAAGCCTGGTTTGCCCGCGCCGATGCCCCCACCGCCATGACCATCTCCCTCGGCACCGGAGCCCCAGAGCCAGCCCCCTGGCAACCGCCCCCCGCCGCCCAAAAAATCAACGCCGAAGGGCTGGCCCTAATCAAGCACTTTGAGGGTCTGCGCACCACCGCCTACCAAGATTCCGTGGGCGTGTGGACGATTGGCTATGGCCACACCAGCATGGCAGGCCCACCCCCGGTCTTCCCCGGCATGACCATCACCGCCGCCGAAGCCAAAGCCATCCTTCAGCAGGATTTGGAAGTCTTCGAGCAGGGCGTGTCCCAGGCGCTCACCATCACCACCACCGCAAACCAGTTCTCGGCCATGGTGTCCTTCGCTTTCAACGTCGGCCTCAGCGCCTACCGAAACTCCACCCTGTTCCGCAACCACAACGCCGGGGATTTCCCAGGAGCCGCTGCCGAATTTCCCCGCTGGGTCTACGCCGGAGGGGAAGTTTTACCCGGTCTCGTCCGCCGCCGCGACGCCGAGCGCACCCTTTACCTCAAACCCTGAGCCGCCGCGAATGCGCCCCACAATGCTCGACTTGACCAACTGCCGCACACCAAGCTAGCAATATTAGCGACCTGATCCAGCCTTGGCAGTGGGATTAAATCTTAAGATTCGTTTTCCTTAGCCATATCCAGTTCTTGTAATGAGTAGACCCATTGCAATTGAAGTCGCTGGCAAGTATTGAAAAGACGTTTATCAGCAGTCCAGAAGTCAGCCCCTAATGAATCTGCGAGGGCTAGTACTCTGAGGCGGAAATAAGTCTATTAGTCAGGAGACTAAGGGCTTACCGGTGTAATTCCACTTGAAGGGCTTGGCCAAGGTGCGATTAAAGTAGTCTACGAAGGCGAGGATCTTGGCTTTGAGGTCAGCCTGACTGGTGAAACTAGAG
>JALQST010000153.1 GCA_023264315.1 Nodosilinea sp. BSH.14 | reverse complement strand
AAACACCACTCCGCTGCCGCCAGCCTTCACCAAACCCCCTTCTGAGGTGTTGCGCTTGGCTCGGCTAGCACGTCGAGGGCTGGTCTCCTTCTCTGGAGTTTCTGCGTTGTCGGTGCTGGTGTCGTTGGGGGTGGTCATAGGTATTAAAGTCCTTATCGCAACAGGGCGTGACCGGCAGGGCCACCGCCAGGGTGAATATCAAGGGAGCACCCTGGGCCAAGGCAACCAAAATCGCCTTTTCGTCCCCTAGGTCAAGAAAACAGGATGCTTAAGGAATAATTATACGTCTAGGGCTGCCCCTCTCAGTTTATGAATGGTTATAGATGCCATAACTCAGGGTGGGCTGCCAGACGAGGTAGCCTCGACAGACAGAAGGTCGGCTTTCCCCACCCCAATTCCAGGGCACCCGTCCCCCGGCACGGAGGTCTTGGCCTATAATGAACGAAAGAGTTCACCCAGGGGGCTGTAACGGTTTCGACGTTTTGACGAAAGTCACGCTGTGATACAGGCCGAGAGGGAGTCTACTCTCGTTAATCCAGGCTCAAAACCAACGTAAGTGCGAACAACATCGTTCCTTTTGCTCGTAAAGCTGCACCTGTTGCCGCTTAATCTAAAACTCTTTTAGCGAGCGTTCATAGTCTGACTCCGTTAAGGATTATGGACAAACCCCAACGGATGCGCAAACAGGCGTTCTCTAGTGATCCTGTTCGCTAAGCTTTCACTAGAGCATCCCACCGTCCGGGATAAGTGGCGGTTCCTGCCCCAAGGATTAGTGGGGCTAAGCCTGTGAATGAGTGGTGTGTTAATACTCAAAGCGGACACGGGTTCGACTCCCGTCAGCTCCATTCCTAACACATGTGTTTGATTATTAAATATTTTTCCAAGTAAGAGACCCCACGTTGGGTCTCTTTTTTCATCTGTCTATACTGAGAAAGTAGCCCTGGGCTATGGAAGGTTGCCGACATTGGGATAGGTCGATCTTCCTGAAAGTTGTCCACCTCTATTGTTTTTTTTAAGAGTTTTAGGAACATGTCATTCCCCGTCTGGCCTTACCTCAACCAACCTATCTTTAGTCGCCACCAGCCAGCGATTTACAACCCCTGGCGGTTTTGGCGCGCTCACCAAGTCCGTTTTCTCGAGCGGTGTTGGCTGCGAGAATACCGCCCTGAGGAACATTACAAATCTTAGTTTCAATATTACAAAAAACCTAAGAATTCCTGACGTTTGCCCCAGATAAATCAACCGTTATCATCTCCCTTCAACGGTCGATGAAAACGGGTTCTGTGCCCTGAGGGGAAAGGGGGTAAGCCCATGCGTTCTCTCTAACTTCAAATTTCGCTACATTAGGAGATGAACAGCACTGGATGGGCGAAACGTCGGCAGCCATGGCAAACGAAATCTCAAACTGGCAAGAGGTGGCAGGCAACTGGATTTTGATTCCGCCCCAGCCTCGGGCCATGCTTCATTTTTTGGGTGGGGCTTTTGTGGCGGCGGCTCCGAGTGTGACCTACCGCTGGCTGCTGGAAAACCTGGCCGCCCAGGGCTACCTCGTAGTGGCGACGCCCTTTATCAACACCTTTGACCATGAAGCCATTGCCGAAGAAATCCTCATTACCTTTAGTCAAGCCTTGCGCTACCTAGATCGACGGGTGGGCATCAATGATCCCTATCTGCCCATTTATGGCCTGGGACATAGCATGGGCTGCAAAATGCACCTGCTGATTAACAGCCTGTGGGAGGTGGATCGGGCGGGCAACATTTACATGAGCTTTAACAACTACCCGGCCAAGCGGTCGATTCCCTTTCTCGAGCAGGTGGCGCAGTTCAGCCCTGCCTTGGAGGTGGAGTTTACCCCCAACCCGGAGGCCACGTTGACCCTGGTGCGGGATCAGTATCCGGTGGCGCACAATCTGCTGATTAAATTTCGCAACGACACCATCGACCAAACCCGCCCGCTGGCCGATATTTTGGTGCCACGCTTTCCCCAAGACACCACCGTACAATTGCTTCAGGGCAGCCACACCACTCCCATTGCCCAGGATATTGGCTGGCAACCGGGGGACTCCTTTTCGCCCCTCGATGCCCTGGGCCAATTTGTGAAGCAGGAGTTTTATCGGGATTTGAACCAACTGAAGCAATGCCTGCTCACTTGGCTGGCCCACCTCACCCCCGCGCCCCCTGCGCCGCCCCTGGCCCTAAAACGCAAGGGCACAACCGCTCCCTAGGGGTCGAATCAGCGAGCCGTCCTCTGGTGTAATGCGATTGACTGGTTTACCAGGGATGTCTCGGGCGAGGAGACCTCGCCCCTACAGGCTGACCGGGCACTATGCCTGGAGCAGCTTCATCATTTTGGCGACCATGGCGAGGCTTTCTTCGTAGAGTACGTCTTCGCCCCAGCGCTGGAGTTGTTGGCCCAGCATGAAGTCGGCCTTTTGGTCGGAGAGGGCTGTGACTTGCTCCACCTGGCAAGCCTGGGCACCGCCGCCCGCTTCCATTCGCATACAGCCCGTGGTTTCGGAACACAAAATGGTGCAGCAGTTGGCGTTGGGATCGGTGGAAATCAGCCGAATCCCGGTGAGGTCGCCGATCACCTCGCCGGAATCGGCCACGGGGATGCCCGCCAGCTCGGCCTCGATGTTGATGCCGTTTGGCCCCCGAAAGTGCAGGGTTTTGAGGTTGTAGACGCCGCCTTGCTCGGTGTAGTCCACGGGTTCCCAACCCAGGCGGCTGGCAAACCAGCCTAGGTACATCAGGGATTGGGCGGCATTGCCCTGTTCGTAATCGACGCTGATGCGGTCTACATCCTTGAGGGATTCCCGCCGTTCCGGGGGGTCGTAGGCGGCGGCGGTGAGTTCTTGCCACGGGGCCAAACGGTGCCAGTTGAGGTCGGCAATGGTGATGCCTTCGTCAACCAGGCATTGCATGGTGTGGAGTTCCGCTTCGGCATCACTGAAGTAGCTGGAATCGACGATGATGCAGTTGCTGGATTTGGCCAGATTTTGGAAAATCGGCTGCTCGGGGCTGGGGGTGGCCTTCCACCACACAAACCGGGGCAGTTCCGGCAAAATAAGGGACGCCACCAGATCGCTCACCCGTTCTAGGGCCGCCTTGGTGCCGCGAAGGGTGATGTATTCGCAACAGATCAGGTTGCTGGTGCTTTTCTTTTGCACCGGGCAGTAGGCCGACACCTGGGCCGTTACCCCCGTATCTTCGCCAAAGGTGGGGCAGAGGGTAATCACCCGGCAAGGGTTGTGGGCGGAAATGGATTCGCTGAGGTTAAAGCCGCGCAGATCGGGGTTTTTGTACTCTTTCTGCGTCTGGGAAAGCTGGCTATATTCCTGGCGCACCCTAGCCAAGGTTGGGGGGTCGATGCGACCCGTCACCCGCAGATCGTAGGCCATTTGGGCCTGACGAATGCCCTCGCGAGTGAGGGGGCCATGGTTGCCGTCGATGGGGCCGGGGTAGAACTCTAGCGCCGCGAGGACTTGCTGCACCTCTTCCGGCTCATAAATCACCATCGTAAAGGTGCTGGCACGGGTGGCAACGGGGGCGGATCCAGAATCCTGCTGTCGCCAAATATTGCGCAGTTCCGATTCAATCTCGTCGATGGAGATGTCCTTGGGCTTTTGGAGGGCAACGGTGGGAGTCATAGTCATGGCAGTTTCGAGGGTGGGGAGTCGGGAGTCGGGAGTCGGGAGTCGGGATTGATTTTCCTGTCCCCCTCTCCCAGGGGGAGAGGGGCTAGGGCTTCCGGGACTAGGGGTGAGGGCCTTCTCTATGTGGGAGAGAGGCTAGAGTCGAGGGCTTACAACCTACGCCAGCGGCGACCGTCTTTGTTCAGCAGGAACTCGGCCTCCATTGGCCCCCAGGTGCCGGCTTCGTACAGGGGGATGGCGACGGGATCGGCGGGGGCGTCCCACACTTGCAGTAGGGGGGTGAGCAAGCGCCAAGATGCTTCCACTTCGTCGCCCCGGGTGAATAGGGTTTGGTCGGCCAGCATACAGTCCACGATTAGGCGGGCGTAGGCGTCGGTGTTGGCTTGGCCAAAGGCGGCATCGTAGCGGAAGTCCATATCCACCGAGCGTGTCCGCAGGGAGTTGCCCGGTGTTTTCACCTCAAACCGCATGGAAATGCCCTCATCGGGCTGAATCCGCAGGGCCAACACGTTGTGGTTCATCTGCTGGGCGGCGGATTGAAACATCAGGTGGGGAACTTCCTTAAAGTGAATGGAAATTTCGCTCACCTTTTTGGGCATCCGCTTTCCAGTCCGCATATAAAAGGGCACCCCTTTCCAGCGCCAGTTGTCGATTTCCAGCTTCAGGGCGCTGAAGGTTGGGACGGTGGAGGCGGGGTTTGCGCCTTCTTCCTCACGGTAGCCCGGTACCGCTTGGCCCTTCATCCACCCGGCGGAATATTGTCCCCGCACGGCGCACTGGCTGAGGTCGTCGATATCCGAGAGGTGGGTGGCCTGAAGCACCTTGGTTTTTTCGTTGCGGATGCTGTCGGCATCGAGGGAGTTGGGCGGCTCCATCGCCGTTAGGCAAAACAACTGCATCAGGTGGTTTTGCACCATATCCCGCAGAGCACCAGAGGTTTCGTAATAGCCTGCCCGCCCCTCTAGGCCCACGGTTTCCGCCACGGTAATTTGGACGTGATCGACAAACTGCCGATTCCACAGCGGCTCAAAAATGGCGTTGGCAAAGCGAAACACCATCAGGTTTTGGACGGTTTCTTTGCCCAGATAGTGGTCGATGCGGTAGATCTGCCGCTCGTCGCAGACCTTCTGCACCACCCGGTTGAGCACCTGGGCCGAGGCCAGATCCTTGCCAAAGGGCTTTTCGATGATCAGCCGCTGCTTGTCGGGGTCTTCCAGCATTCCCGCTGCCCCCAGTTGTTGGGTGGCTTCCCCGAAAAAGCGAGGGGCCACGGACAGGTAAAATACTCGATTGCCCTTGGTGCCCCGCTGCTCATCCAGTTGCGCCAGCAGGGTTTTTAGCGTTTGGTAGGACTTGGGATTATCAATGTCGCCAGGGCAGTAGTACAACCCCTTGGCAAAATCCTCCCACACCGCCTCATGGCCGATGCCGTTGCCAAATTCTTCAATGCCCTCTCGTAGGTGCTCGCGGAAGAACTCGTGGCTCCATTCCCGCCGAGCTACACCTACGATGGTGAGTTCTGGCGGCAAACGTCTTTCCCGCCGCATTTGGTAGATGGCCGGGACAATTTTGCGCTGGGTGAGGTCGCCCGATGCGCCAAAAATTACCAGAATTTGCGGCTCCGGGATGCGGTCTTGCTGAAGGCCAACCCGCAGGGGATTTTCAATCAAAGACACCATAAGCGTTGGGGGTAGGGGGTAGGGGAGCAATTGCCCGGGTCATCAGACCACAGGCGGCCATGGGTTACGATTCGGATCAGCCTACGTTAGTTATTGTGGCGGCACTTTCAAAATATTGGCAGCACTTTGAGGTAATCGCCCAAGACTATAGATGGTCTTAATTAACGGTGTCGTCAACGGTGTTGCACATCACTCTTTGGCCCGCAGCGCTAGGCAGGGTAATCGCGGCATGAACTGGCGAGGATGCCCCCATGCGGCTCCATACCCGTGATCCATCGCCTACAATGAGCCCAACCCAGTGAGGCTAGCCCATGGTTCAAACCTCTACCAAACCGTTGACCCTAGAGGAATTTCTGCAACAGCCAGAGACTAAGCCTGCCAGGGAATATATCGACGGCCACATTATCCAAAAGCCTATGCCCCAAGGTCAACACCGTACGATTCAAGGTGAAATGGTGACGGTCATCAACCTAGTCACTAAGCCAACTAACCTGGCTTGGGCCTTCCCTGAGCTACGGTGCACCTTTGGCGGACGGTCGATTATCCCGGATGTGGCGATGTTTCAGTGGTCTCGGCTGCCCACGAATGAAGATGGCACCCTGGCCAACGCCTTCAACGCCGCCCCCGACTGGACGATTGAAATCCTCAGCCCGGAGCAGTCCGTGACCCGTGTCACCAGCAATATCCTGCACTGCGTTCACCATGGCACCCAAATGGGCTGGCTGATTGACCCCAACGAGCAGTTGATCCAGATTTTTCAACCGAATCAATTGCCCACCTCCCTAGAGCTGCCCGAGGACGCCCTCACGGTGCCCAACTTTGCACAGGCGCTACAGCTCACCGTCAGCTCGGTGTTTGGCTGGCTGCGGGTGCAACTTTAGCCCCGGCTAGCGACGGAATCGCGCTGGCTGAGGATGGCCTGGTGGGCCTGTTCCCAGTGCTGGGCCGTGATGCGGATTTGGCTGGGGTCGGTGATGGCCTGGGCGCGGTATTCGCGGACGGCCTCTAGGGCGGCTTGGTTGCTGATCAGGGCCAGGTCTGCGCCGTTCCAGCCCTCCGTCACGATAGCCCAGTGGGGCAGGTCTACCTCGCCTAGGGGGCGATTTTGGTTGTGGACTTCCAGAATCGCCAAGCGTCCGGCGGCATCGGGCAGGCTAATTTCAAGCTGAAGGTCGATGCGTCCGGCCCGGAGAATGGCGGGGTCGAGGGCATTGGGGCGGTTGGTGGCACCGATCATCAGCACGTTGCGACAGTCTTGCAGGCCGTCCAGCTCCGTCAGCAGTTGGCCCACCACGCGATCGCTAACGCCGGAATCGCCCATATACTGCCCACGGGCGGGAACGAGAGTGTCAATTTCGTCGATGAACACCACGCAAGGGGCGGCTTGGCGGGCCTTGGCAAAGAGTTCTCGCACGGCCTGTTCGGCGGCACCCACCCAGCGGCTCAATAGTTCTGGGCCATTGACGGCGATGAAGTTGGCCCTAGCCTGGGCGGCGACAGCCTTGGCCAAGAGGGTTTTGCCCGTGCCCGGTGGCCCCCATAGCAGCAGCCCTCGCGGAGCCTTGGCCCCCGTTTGCTCGTAGAGTTCGGGGTAGAGTAGCGCCCCTTCCACCGATTCTTGCAGGGTTTGTTTGACGGATTCCAATCCACCGATGTCATCCCAGGCAATGGCCGGAGACTCCACCTCCACCGACCGCAGTACCGAGGGCTTGATTGCCTTGAGCGCCTGGGCGAAGTCCTCCGGTAGCAGGGTCATGGTGTCGGGCACGGGAGCACTGAGGTTGGGTACCTGGCGGCGCAGGGCCAGGTAGGCCGCTTTTTGGCAGAGGGCTTTCAGGTCGGCCCCCACCAGCCCCACGGCCTGATCGGCAATGGCGGCGAGATCCACGCCATCTAGGGGCATCTCGCGGGTTTGAATGGTCAAAATTTCCAAACGGCCCTGACGGTCGGTCACCCGAAACTGGACTTCTCGGTCAAAGCGTCCGGGGCGGCGCAGGGCGGGGTCGAGGTGGTCAGGTCGA
>JALQST010000152.1 GCA_023264315.1 Nodosilinea sp. BSH.14 | reverse complement strand
CCGATGACAAGCGCCTGAAAAAACAGGCCAATCAAAATGGCCGGGAAGGCAAAGTAGCCCAGCACCACCCCCAGCAGGCCGTTCAAAATCAGGTGCACACTCGTTGGCGGCACCGGGATGTAAATCGACGAGGCCACAAAAAACGCCGCCGTCAGCAACGAAGCCTTGGGAATTTCCGCTGTGGGGTCGGGTTTGCGGTTAATCTGGCGCAGGGAATACCAGGTGGCTAACCCCGTGAGGGCATAGCCCGCCGCGCACACCTGGGCCGAAACAATACCGTCGGGAATATGCACTAGCGCTTACCCCTTGCAAAAAACAGGGCGGTGCCCACAAAGCCCCACACCATCGCCGCCATGCTCACCCACAGGGGCACTCCGGCGGCACGGGGTGCGTCAGAATTGGCCAGCACGGCAGGACGATTGGCCTCCCTAGATTCCCCAGATTCCCCAGCGTTCCCGGTAGTGCCCTCAGTGGTGCCCGTTGCCGAGTCCCCCGTCGCTGAGGTCGCGGTGGCCGAGTTTCCAGCCACCGGAACCACCAGCAGATCCCCGTGGCCCGCTTGGCGCACCATCACCTCCCAATTGCCTGGTCGGCTGGGGTCGGGGGTGAAGACAAAACGGCCCTCATCGTCGGTGGTGCCCGTCTGCCAGGGTTCGCTGGGGTTGTTTGGGGCGTAGACGTTCACCTGAGCGGCGCTCATCGGTTCCCCTGAATCGTAGCGGGCTTGGATTTCGATGCCGTTAATGGGTTGATACTCAAGCTTGGCTCCGTGGGCAAAGACCGGGGTTGCCATCACCAGGCCACCCCATCCTGCTAACAGTAAAACCCGTGGGTAGTTCATGAGGCCGTTAACTGAATTTCTTCACAATGGCCCTCGCCCACATGGCCCAGGCTGGGCAAAATGTTGAGGAAGGTATCGTAATCTTCTGGGGAGAGACCCGCTGCCAGGGCGGCACTGTCCACATTCACCGCGCCATTTTCGGCCAGGGCCGCCAGGGGATCAAAGCCCAGCGCTCCGGTGTTGATGTCGTCATCGGCGGGGGCGTCGCCATCGCCAAACAGGTGGTCAAAGTGGAAGGTGGCTTCCAAATCCGCCGTGCCGTTGGGGTCGAGGATGCCCTTGCGCTCATCGCCGACAAAATCGCCGCAGGTAAAGGCAAGTTCCTCCGTCATCCGCAGCGTGAAGGGTAGGGTTTGACCGTCCTTCGTCGCCGTCCCCTGAAGCCACAGGGAATAGCCCGACGAAGGGCCATCCGCCGCTGGAACCATCGCCCAGGCCAGGGCATTGAACCGCCCCGCCGGAGCCGCCAGTTCGCTGATGAGGATCGGCTCTGCACTGTCGTCGCCCTCGGCCAAGTCCAGTACCTTGGGGCTGTCTACCACCACTTGGGCCTTGGCCTGGAGTTCCTCCCCGGCCTCTGGGTTAAAGGGGGGATCGGTTTGGGAGGCGGTGACATCCGCCAATGACACGTACACATGGTCGAAGCTAATCTCCCAGCCATCACGACTGGTAAAGCCTTGGCGCACAAAGTCTTCGCCGTTGGCGCGGATGACTAGGGTGCCTGTTTCGGCGGCATCGTCAGCGGTTGGGGACGGCGTGGCTGCGTTGTCTGTGGGGGTAGACGCGCCGCCGCAGGCTTGGAGGGCAACCAGCGTGGCAAGGGCAAAGCTGCTGGTGGCAAGTTGGAGAAAATGGGGCATGAGGTATCCAGTAAATCAGTAAAGTGAGGTCGCCCAACATCGCAGAAACAAGACAGCCAACCGCATGAAGGGAAAAAATTACGGTCGGAGGATCGGCAACCTCCTGTTTACTTAACCCCGCCCAGCCAAAAACTTCAATGCCCTGGGGGGGCACTGGACAGGGCCTTTTAGCGGTCGATCCTAGGCAGAATCAGGGGTTAACTGCATCGTTCTGAAAATCAATGGTCATAATAGGAGGCGTCAACGCCCTGGGCTCGGCGCTGGGCCGAGGTGGGCGATTGGCGTCAATCAGGTGTCATCGAAAAAAGGCCCGCTATGTCCATGCCGTCTATGTTTCCCCCTGTTAAAATCACCGCCGTTGATGGCCGCAACGCCAGCCTGCGAGGGCTCAGGTGGGGTCGTCGTGTTGGGGTGGGCCTGATGCTGGGCCTGATGCTGGTGAGTTGTCGCACCGTCAGCGGCCCCGATGGCAACGCTCCCAATGGTAATGTCCCCAACGGCAGTGCTCCTAACGGCAATGCCCCCGAACAGCCCGCACCGCCCACCACGCCACCCCCTACGCTGCCCACCGAACCCGCCCCCACGGTTGAGCCCCCCGCCCCCCAGGAACCCGTTAGCCAAGTGCCCACCACCACGCCCCCCGTCCAGAGCGCCCCCCTCCCCGATACCCTCGTCAAGCAGTGGGAGCCCATGAGTAACGTCCTCCTCGCCTTTGGCCCCATGACCATTACCAGCGGCGAGATGACCTGGGGCAGCGGCCAAACTACCCCCTACACCCTAATCAACACCGAGGGCGGCTTTTTGCTGAAGCTAGAGGCTAACCCCCAGTTCTACGACACCCACCATCCCTACGTGAAGCTGATTCCCAAAACCGACGAATCGGGGGCCATTACCACCGTAGAAGTGGCTTTCTATGAAGGCGAAACCCAAGCCCAGCGGGATGAGTACATGATGTACGGCACCTACTTTGGGAATTGACGTGTGGTTTGTCAGGGTTAATTTTTGGGGTTGCAGATATCCGCAACGCCCTTCGACAAACTCAGGACGACCGTAAACGGCACGTTCGGGCTGAGCCTGTCGAAGCCTGAACGCTTAGCTTTGACACTGTACTAGGCCGGACTAAGTTTGCAGACAGCGGATGGCCTCCAGCATTCCCCGGGCTTTGTTGAGGGTTTCTTGGTACTCGCTTTGGGGCACGGAGTCGGCCACCAGACCCGCCCCAGCCTGAACGCTGACGGTGTGACTACCGTCGGGACTTCCCTGCACAATCATGGTGCGGATGGTGATGGCGGTATTGAGTTGGCCCTCGAAGTCGTAGTAGCCGTAGACGCCGGAGTAGGGGCCACGGCGACAGGGTTCGAGGTTGTGGATGATCTGCATGGCGCGAATTTTGGGAGCACCGCTGACGGTACCCGCCGGGAAACAAGCCTTGAGCAAATCCCAGGCGGTTTTGCTGGGTTCCAACTCGCCCACCACATTGCTGACGATGTGCATGACGTGGGAATAGCGCTCCACCACCATCAGTTCATCCACCCGCACGGTGCCGCTGGTGCAGACGCGGCCTAGGTCGTTGCGGCCTAGGTCTACCAGCATGACGTGTTCGGCGATTTCCTTGGGATCGGCCAGGAGGTCTTCCTCGTAGGCTTTATCCTCAGCGGCGGTTTTGCCCCTAGGGCGGGTTCCAGCAATGGGGCGCACCGTAGCGATGCGGGGGGAGTCTGGCCCGTTATCCAACGTGGCTTTTACCATGACTTCTGGGCTAGAGCCAATGATCTGCCAGTCCTGGAAATTAAAGTAGGCCATGTAGGGGGAGGGGTTGATCTGCCGCAGGGAGCGGTATAGGTCGAAGGGTTGCCCCGCGTATTCCGTGGAGAGCCGCTGGGAGATCACCACCTGGAAAATATCTCCGGCCTGAATATGATCCTTGGCCCGATCCACGCAGGCACAGAATTCCTCGGGGGTGCGGTTGCTGGTGAAGGCTAGGGGTTCCTCGCCGCGATGTCCTGGTGGTGCCCAGGGGAGGCGTCCCTGCTGTTCCGACAGGGGCAAGGTGAGTTTTTCGACGAGCTGACGAACCCGGCCACAGGCTTCCTCATAGGCTTCGCGCAAATCTCGATTGGAGTCGCGCAAATCCGCGTAGGCGATGGCCCACACCTTCCGCTGCACCTGGTCAAAAATCAGCAGGCTATCCACCTGCATCCACAGACCGTCGGGTAAATCTCCCTCGGTGGCGGGGTGGACGGGCACGGTGGGTTCAATCCAGCGGATCAGCTCATAGCCCCAGAAGCCAAATAGCCCCCCAATCCCGGAGGGCAGGGCCGGAATTTTCACCGGATGGTAGGGCGCGAGACAGTCGGCCAAAATCTCGAAGGGGTTGCCCTCAAAACGGCTGGTGGTGCCGTCTCGGTGGGTTTGGGTGGAGATTTCACCCCGGCTTTCCATCACCCACAGCGGATCGCAGCCCAAAAAGCTATAACGCCCCAAGGTTTCGCCCCCTTCCACCGACTCCAGCAAAAAGCTGTAGGGCTGCCCCGCGCAGACCTTATACCAGGCGGACACGGGGGTATCCAAATCGGCCACCCACTCTTGGTAGACCGGAACAAAGTTACCCTGGCTGGCGTAGGCTTGGAACTGCTCGAAGGACGGGGAAATCATGGGGATATGCTAAGGGCCGAGAAAAGTAAAAAGGGCATAGCGTAGCCATGCCCTAGGTATCAGGATATAGATGTTTGCAACAGAGAGAACAACCAAACGCAATGGAACGTGACCGCGAAAACAAAGATAACGAATCGCCTAACCTCAGCACTTCTCATTTTGACCAATTGGCCGTTCGCCCTGAGCCTGTCGAAGGGTGAAAAGGCTTCGACAGTTCGACCGGATCACAGATCAGCCTAAGCGGTATTTTATTCGCCAGCCTAGTCGTCCTGAGAATTACTGGCCTAGCCTAGGCTTCGTAGGTGGCCTTGCCGCTGAACTTGACGGTGGCGGGATCGGGGTTGGAACCGATATTGCGAGCCACGCTGCCCACGGCAGTACGACCTTCATTCACCTTCTCAGGGAAGACCCCATCGGCGGGATGCAGAAACTGGGTCTCGCCACTGGGATAGATACGATAGATTTTGTAATCTTCGATCTTGGGCTTGAACTTGGTGCGGAGCTGGGTGCCAAGGGCAAGGCACTGCTCTTTGCGGGCCAGATACAGAAGGTTTTCCCCTTCGTTCATCATGGCCGCGCCCCCTGTGGGCATTTCAAAAACTTGCTTTTTAGGGCTCGTCCAGGTGATGGCGTATTTTTCTTCCACCTGGGCTTTGGTCAGAAGGCCGCCGGTGCTGCCCCCAAAAATAGGTGTTTGACCTGTAAGCGTTTCAGTCATGAATTCCTATCTCTCAACCGTTTGTTGGGAATCCTATCATCGGGACCCTAGGCAGTAATACCAATTGTTGAGGAAGTGTAACAGTTCTTCAGAGAAGCCTTGCCACGGCCCCGGGAGGCTCGGCGGCGGTTCATGATGCTGGAAGCAAGTTGATTTAAGTAAAATTACGGGGCCAGCCTGGATTCACGTTGCGTGACCTTCGGGTAGCGTTCTGCATAAAGTCTTGCAAACAATTAAGCCACCACGGTGTTGTCTACAGAGTCTTTTGTGAACACTGTATAAGGTATGGCCGTTAACGTGCTGTTCCTAATTTTCGTTAACGTGCTGTCCCTAATTTCGCCGTTCCTAACTTCTATGTCTGATCATTGCCTACCCCTGTCACGATACCAGGCCGTGGTGACTGCTCCGCTGACGGTGGAGGGAACGGTTTCAGTGCAGGCGGCATTGGTGGCCTTGGCCCGGGCTAAGGAAACGCTGGCCCCAGGAACGGCGCGGGATTGGCGTCACGCCCTGCGCACCCGTTGTCTGGTGGTGGTGGATGGCGATCAACGGGTGCGAGGCCTGTTGACGGCCATGGATGGGTTGCGTCTGTTGACCCAAGATCCGCCCTTAGACGATCCCCTGGATCAGTGTCCTGTGGAACAGGTGATGACTCCCATCTCGACCCAGTGGCGAGAAGCGGCCCTGCCCCCTTGGCCTGAGATGGTTGCGGCCCTAGGAGCCGGACAGCCGATTCCGGTGGTGGACAACCAGGATCGCCTGGTGGGCCTAGTGGGGGCTGAGAGCGTGGCGGCGGTGGCCACGGGGGGGCAGGCCGATGCAGAACCCGGCATGGCGGATCGGGTGGCGGTGCTCCAGGATCGCGAAACCCGCTACCAGGCCTTGATGGATCGGGCCAGTGACGCGATCATGATTGCTGACCTAGAGGGGCACATCCTGGAGGCCAACCGTCAGGCCGAAAAATTGCTGGGCTACTCCAGGGCGGAACTCACGGCCATGCACTTTACCCAGCTTCACCCCCCGGAGGATCTGCCCAGAATTGTCGTTGCCTTTGAGCAATTGGCCAACCAGCAAGCCTGTCAGGTGATCGACGTCAATTGTCGGCGGCGGGATGGCCAGGTGGTGACCGTGGACATCAGCGCCTCAGTAATTTCCCTGCCTGATCGACCAATTATCCAAGGCATTTTCCGTGATGTCCGCGAGCGAAAGGCCATCGAGCAAGCCCTGCGCCAAAGCGAAGCCCAGTATCGCCAAATCGTAGACACCGCCAACGAGGGCATTTGGGTGATTGACGCCGAGGGCCATACCCTGGTGTGCAACCCGGCCCTGGCCCAAAGTCTGGGCCTTGACCAGGACTCCCTCGTGGGGCAATCGCTGTTTCAGTTTGTGGATGAGGCGGATCGTCCTGACTTAGAAATCCACTTTCAGCGCCATCGCCAGGGCCAGGGCGGCCAGTATGAACTGCCCCTCCGCAGCCGGGATGGCACCCAGCGGATCATGCTAGCCTCCGTCAGCCCTCGGGTAGATGAATCGGGCACCCACACCGGGTTGACATCCTCACCGTGGGTTTACCCCGGTGAGGATGTCAACAATCTGCTCAACAATGCCATGAAGTTTACCCCTGAGGGCGGCGAAATCACCCTCCGGGCTGATCTTTCATCCGACGGCCAAGTGCAGCCCTTCGTCCAGATTGACAGCACCCTCAATCGTCAGTATCCCGGCACGGGGCTGGGGCTGGCCTTGGTGAAGCAAATTGTGGACCTCCATGGCGGCACCGTTTCCCTCACCAGCACGGTGGGGGTGGGGAGCTGCTTCACCCTAAATCTACCCCTCGATCCTTCCGCTATGGTTTTTGATGCCCCCCTTGACATGGCCGATCTCACCGATCCAGTTTCGTCGCTGTCATCCGCCGCTGCCCTGCCGCCGCTGATTCTGCTGGCCGAAGATAACGAGACCAACATCCTCACCCTCACTAGCTACCTTGAGGCCAAGGGCTATCGGCTGCGGGTGGTCAACAATGGCCAAGATGCCGTGGCGGTAGCCCTGGCTGAAAATCCTGCCCTCGTGCTGATGGATATTCAAATGCCGACCCCTGGCAACCTTGCCGATCATTGCCCTGACGGCCCTGGCCATGGAGGGCGACCGGGAGCGCTGCTTCCAGGCCGGAGCCAACGACTACCTCAGTAAGCCCGTTAAGCTGAGGAAACTGCTGGAGTTGATTCAATCCCTCTTACCCGTGGCTAACGCTTAAAATCCGTTGGGTGGGTCTACCTTGGCCGATCCCCTAGTCCTGTGATCGCCCTTAGGGCTTGTCCATGTCCGCTGATTAACCTCCCCTACGC
>JALQST010000151.1 GCA_023264315.1 Nodosilinea sp. BSH.14 | reverse complement strand
GGAGAGGGAGGTAAACCAGCTATGCTCCCAGGGGAAATCGCGATCCAGCCAGAAGCGGCCCACGGCGAAGGGATCGGCCACCTGAAGTTCCTCCACCTGTTGAGCAACGACGGGCTCCACGCGGCCCTCCGACAGGTCAAAGAGGGACTTGATGCCGGGGATATCCGCCGCCATGATGTAGTAGTCGGCGGTGAGGTCGTGGCTGGGGTTGCCGCCGGACTCGGCATTGGCGGCGATCAGTTGAACCCGATCCCCCTCCCGTTGCAGCACTTTGAAGGCGGTGAGATTGTCCTGGGCGGGGCCAGACAGAACGGCTCCATCGCTGGCGTAGGCGGCACCGTGGCAGGGGCAGAGGTAGCCATCTTTGGTGGTGTCTACCTGGCGCTGAACGCTACAGCCCTGGTGGGTGCAGGTGAGGGAGAGGGCCGTTTTAGCTCCGGGGGCGAGGGAATAGACCTGGTCGCCTGCACCGAAGTATTCTAGGGTGTCGTTGCTGAGTAGGGGGGTGCGCTCCACCCAGAAGGGGACGGGGTTGGTGGCCACGCTGCCCTTTTGGTAGGAAATTCCGGTAATTTTGCCCTCGTCCCAGCGCACCTGGCTGACGGTGGTTCCGGTCAACACCTCGCCGCCGTTGGCCTTGATCGCCTCCACCATCGGATCGACCAGGGAGCGGCCCATGTCTTGACAAGTGCCGTTGAAGGCCAGTCCCTCTGGATTACCAAAGAAATAGAAGTGGAAGAACTGCATCAACTCGCCAGCGCTGAGCATATCCGGCGCGTTCAGGCTGGATTTGGCAAAGGGCAGGAAATAGAGGTCATACAAGCCTTTCGGGAAGTCATCGGCCACCCATTCCGCCACGGACAGGTTATCCAATCGATCATAGCTCTGGGGGTTGCGGAAGCCTGTAATTTCGCGAAATACCTCCAAATGTTTCATGTGGGTGAGGTTGATGCCCCACTTCAGGCGGTTGGAGGAGGAAATGGCCAAATCCACTACATTCCAGGGAAAGGCCGAGTTGCTAGGCCGGAATACCTCCGGTGCGTAGCCCTCTTTGTAGACCAGGGAATAGTAGTCTAGGGACTTGAAATTCTGACGAATCTCTAGTTCGTTAACCAGGCTAAAGAGGTTGTAATACTGCGGGAAAAAGCCGTGGAAGCCGTGCTCCATCATGAAGTGGTCGTCGCCCACTTGGATCGGCCAACTGGCAACTTTGCCGCCCAACTGAGGGGAACGCTCAATCAACGTTACCGCCACGCCACGCTGGCTGAGTTCATAGGCCGCTGCCAATCCGGCCAAGCCACCGCCAATCACCACCGCCTTGAGGTCTCGCCCCACCTGGAGTGGCAATTCCAGCCGATCCTGCTGAAACACAATGGGCTGAGGCTTACTCAGGCGAGAATAGCTCAACAGCGCCGCAATCCCTCCCACTCCAAAAAGTTTGAGGACGTTACGACGGGCGAGGGTTTGGGCAAACAGCCCCTCAAGGGATTCACTCATTAGACGTGTGCTTTGGCTTACATCGAATATGGCCCCCAGGAGAGACCCCTGCGAGGTGTGTGGAGAGCATGGTGCGATTTTGGGCAGACGGTATCATACGGCTCTCGGCCAGAGGAGGGGGAGTGGACAGTTTTGGCCAGAACGCACCTAGACAATGCTGCCTGGTCGGACAGGGCCGACGTACCCCGATGAAACCTTTATAGACTGTAATATTAAGTTGCCTTTACAGTCTACAGAATCCATGAAATACCTGCGAGAGACCATCGCCGTCGCCCAGCGAATTTTGGCGGAGCTATGGTGCCGCAAGCGCAGCCTAATTTTTTGGGCGATCTTCCCGGTGCTGCTGCTCATCCTCAACAGCCTGATCTTGCAGGAGCGGCTGCAAATTCCTCTGGAGGATGCCTACACCCTGGCGGCTCCCTCAACCCTGGTGGGGGCGGCGCTGTTCTTCAGTGGCCTAGGGGGCAGTTTGGCCACGGTGGTGTCCGAGCGGGAGCAACACACCCTCAAGCGGCTGTTTTTGTCACCCCTCAGCGGCGTCTCCTACTTTTTGGGGATTTGCTTAGCCTACGTGGTAATTGGCCTGGGGCAAACGGTACTGATGTATGGCCTTGCCTTTTTCCAGGGCGCGACCTTCGAGGGTTCCATCGCCGCCGGCCTATTGATTGTACTGCTGAGCATGGCCGCCTACGTGGGAGTGGGCTTTGTGCTGGGCACCCAGTTGGCCCGCCGCACCGAGGATGTCAACTCCCTGGTGGCAGCCTTTGGCATTCCGCTGATGATCCTGGGCGGAGCCTTCATGCCCACGGACTTTTTCCCGGAGTCCCTGGTCAACCTCACCCGGTTTAACCCCATTTTTCACATGATTGAAGCCATGGTGGGCATCGCCGCCGAGGGCAACACCCTAGCCGAAGTGGGCGAACATGTCTGGTTTTTGGGCATTTTTGCCGTGGCCATGGTGGGCACAGGCTGGCTTTCCTACCAGCGCATGGTGCAGGTAGAGCGGCAACTGTAGGGTGGTGATTCAGGCCATCGGGGCAACGGATTAGGTCCGAGCCACGGTTGAAAGCGGGGCGAGAGGGCCATCACGACTACGGCTACGGCAGCATTCTTTCGGTATATTGGCTACCAAGCGATCCCGTTGCCCCCCGCTTACCCGACCACCCTTCAGCGACCCCTCAGCACAAAACCTTGGCGACAGACCCCGCCCCAGATTCGGCCCCGGCACCCTCTCCAACTTCGGAACCCGCACCCCGTCGGCCCCGAAGGACAAAATCCCCTGCGGTGGTGGCCGATGCCCGTCCGCCGCTGGTGGTAGGGGGTGAGACGATCCTTCCCGGTCGGCGGGTGCGACTGGAATTACCCGTGGCGCGGCTGACCACGGGCACGATGATGTCCCTGCCAGTGACGGTGATTCACGGCAAATATCCCGGCCCCCGGCTGTGGCTAAGTGCGGCCATCCATGGCGACGAACTCAATGGGGTGGACATCATTCGGCGCATCGTCAGAGCCCTGAAACCAGCGCGACTGCGGGGGGCGGTGATTGCGGTGCCCGTGGTCAACATCTTTGGCCTGCTGGAACAATCCCGCTACCTGCCCGACCGCCGCGACCTCAACCGTGCCTTTCCTGGCTCCCAGCGGGGTTCTCTGGCCAGTCGGCTCGCCTTTCTGTTTATGAGCGAAGTGGTGAGCCAATGCACCCACGGCATTGATCTGCACACCGCCGCCATCCATCGCACCAACCTGCCCCAGGTGCGGGCCGACCTCACCAACCCCGACACCTACGCCTTTGCCCAAGCCTTTGGAGCCCCGATTATTCTCCACTCGGCCCACCGAGACGGATCCCTACGCCAAGCCGCCGCCAAACGCCACATCCCCACCCTGCTCTACGAAGCCGGGGAAGCCCTACGGTTTGATGAAGCGGCCATCCAGGGCGGCGTAGACGGCATCCATCGGGCCATGGCCCACCTGGGCATGCATTCTCCCCCCAGTTCCCTCCCTGCCGCAACCAGCCTAGAAGCCCGCGAAACCCGCTGGGTACGGGCCTCCCGTGGGGGCATTTGGCGCTGCACCACCCGCCTCGGCGACACGGTAAAAGCCCGCCAGCCCCTAGGGTTCATCAGCGACACCTTTGGCGACAAACCCGTCCAAGTCCGCAGCCCCATGGCCGGAATCGTCATCGGCCACGGCCAAAATCCCCTCGTTAACCAAGGCGATGCCCTGGTGCATGTGGCCCGGTTGGAGCCGCCGTAACTAAGCAATACTTCCCCGTTTTCGGGCCTCTTTAGCGGAAATGCCGATATTTTGCAGTCCGGCTCGCATCATTTCGCGCTCTAGCAGGGCAAAGAACCGCCGCCGATCTCCCCCACGCACGACGGCTTGGTTGTGGGCTTCAGCCAAGGTCACCGGATAGCCGTAGCCCTTTTGCACCTGGGCCAGCACCAAGCGTAGGGCCATCTCGCACTGGTCGGTATTGGCCACCACCCACTCCGGCATTTCCACCCGCGCCACCTCTGGGCCAACGTGGAGGTAGCAAAAGTAAATCCGCTGATCGCCATAGAGGTCTAGGATGCTGGCGGAACTGCGCCAAAAGGGGCTGCGCTGTCCTGGTTCCAACTCCGTGGCCCAAAACACTGCATCCCGCAGGGGCATGAACCCACCGCAGGGCGCTTTTTCCGATTGGCCGTTGCAGTGCTGATCACAGTGGGGCTGGGGGAAGGGGCAGGCGGGCAGGCGCAAAAAGTTCAGCCCCTCACTGCTGCGGGCGGCGCTGAGATAGCTGACGACGGGAATGCCCAACCGTCGCAGCCGATCCCAGGCCGCCAAAATCGGGGTGAGGATGAGATCGCGGGCCTCGGCGGGCAGGCCATCTAGAAACCAGTAAATCAAGGAACCATCGGCCAGGGCCAGGGGCATCGCCCCGCCGTCATCGCCGATCATCGCCCCCAGTTCCGCCAGGGCCACCGCCTCCGCCACGGTGCGTCGATAGCCCATCCATTCCTCGGTGCCAATGCCCCAAGGGCGAGACTGGTAAAGGTCTTCAGGCCGATAGATCACCTCCGGCAGACTATCCAGCAGCGGAAACCGACCCTGGCCATAGTGCAACACCACCCGCCCCACGTTGATCAAATAACAGTAGGCGATTTCGTGGTGGCTGGGGGAAATTTGCGATCCATCCGTGGCCAGCACCGTGTGGGCCGCAGGGGCCGAGCCGAGGGTGACACGGGTGGTCAGCGGCTCCACAGGCACCGCCGCCGTAAAGGCCAGATGTTCGGCAAAATTTCCATGCTGAGCCACCCATTGATCCTGCTGCTGGGCCGCCGTGGTCAGCCATCGCCGCGCCAACCGCACCCGCCCCTGGGCTGATTCTGCCTCCTGGGCCAAATGCTGACTAATGCCCTGCATCTGCTGGGCCAACCGCGCCAAATCCAGCATGGAATTCTGCCTTTCGCCCTTTCTCCCTAGCTTAGGTGACGACGGCCCCGGTGTCTGCCGAAGGACGGGATGATCAGTGCCCCCGTCCTCGCACCACCCTGGGCGTCACACCAACTGATCCGGATCAATCCCCTGGGCTCTGAGAAGGTCTGCCAGCCGTTCTGCCCGCTGTTGAGCTTGTTCGGCTCGCTGTTGAGCTTGTTCGGCTCGCTGTTGAGCTTGTTCGGCTCGCTGTTGAGCTTGTTCGACCCGCTGCTGAACCGCTTCCTCTGGGGTTAGGATCCACTGCCCGGTCGAATCAAAAAAACGCAGCCAGTCGCGGACAAAGCCTTGAAACTCCCCGCACCACAGCCCTAGACCAAGGCCCAGTTCCGGCATCGTGAAGCGACCATTGACGATGGTAATGGGTTGATAGCCAGCATTCCCAAGGCGGAAGGCTTGCAGGTGGCCCGTGTAGCGGTCAAACACCACATAGTAGGGAATGCGGAGGATTTGCTCATAGACCTGCCATTTGGGGGGCGGCGCATTGGGATTGGTGACGATGGTTTGGCCTAGGTCTTCCTCAGCGGTGCCAGGAGAGAGTAACTCCACCACGAGGTCAGGATTCACCTGTTCCTGCCAGGTGACGTAGCTGAGCCGCAGGTCTCGATTTTCATAGAAACGGGAAACCCCAACGACGGCAAACCAGTCGGGACGCTTGTACCAGCGGGGATGGGTAATGTCGTAGTACAAATTCAAGTCGGCGGCGGTAAAAATGCGATTGGTGGCCACATCGGCTAGCCGAAAGGTGGCGCTGAGTAGCTGAGGCTGAAAGTCATGAAACTCGTCTGGCAACCCAGGCTCCTCCGGGTCTTCGCTGGGTAGATCATACATGGATGGCCAGGATTCCCTCGGTGGCAGGGGTACACCTGCCGGGACGATGTAGGGATTCTGGGGAATCTGAAGCGATGGTGCAGCGGCAGGCCGAGGAGACATGGGACGGGGTTTCTCCTGGAAGACGATGCCCTGATCTTAGCGAACCCTGCGGGTGAACCGGGGGATACTCGATTGTCGTGCGGATCACCCTTGCATCAGGGGAAGCTTTGTAGTACAAATAAACCTAATTGTCTGCCCCGTCGCCCATAGCGGCTTTCACTTGATCGACAAAGTCCTGATGATCAATCACGGGTTTCGTAATGTAGCCATCGGCCCCACTCTGGCCGAGGAAATTTTCTCGGTCGCCTTCCATGGCGTGGGCTGTGACCAAAATAACCGGCAAATGGGCGGTTTGGGGGGCGGCTTTCAGCAGTTGAGTAATTTTAATGCCGTCCATGGGCTTGCCCCCATACATGCTGTGGGCTAAGGACACATCCATCAAAATCACGCTGATTTCGCCGCTGTGGGCCAGGGAAATCACCTCTTCTACATCCTCGGTGTGTTTGACGGCTAATCCACCCCGTTTCGTCAAAATTTTGGAGAATACCCGTGCATTGACCACATCATCTTCAACAATTAGGACGGTTTTCATGGTGTTTATAATCCCCTTCTCACCGCCCAATAT
The DNA here is from genome assembly GCA_023264315.1 of Nodosilinea sp. BSH.14. Lineage (GTDB taxonomy): Bacteria > Cyanobacteriota > Cyanobacteriia > Phormidesmidales > Phormidesmidaceae > Nodosilinea. Next base: position 955 of record JALQST010000151.1, on the reverse strand, counting down.
GCCACAAAACCTTAGGAAAACCGTAGGCTAACCCATGCGGCCAGGGTGGTGTTGCGGTTTGTGACGACGAAGATAACCGCCCCTGGGATTGTCCCTTTGTCGGGTAAATGGCGGGTTCTTCGGCCCTGCCCAGGAAAATTCAACCCTTGCCATGCCCCGCCCCTTGCGATTAAGTTACAGCATTGTCAGTACTCCCGTCTTCCCATCCAGGAACCCCGCCCATGTCCGACCAACTGAACCTGCTTGCTTCGGGTCAAATTGTACCCACCTCGCTGCATACCGAGGTGCAACGGTCGTACTTGGAATACGCCATGAGCGTGATTGTGGGGCGGGCCTTGCCCGACGTGCGGGATGGCCTGAAGCCCGTGCATCGCCGTATTCTCTACGCTATGCATGAACTGGGCCTGACTCCGGATCGGCCCTACCGTAAGTGTGCCCGCGTGGTGGGGGATGTGCTGGGCAAATACCACCCCCACGGCGATCAGGCGGTCTACGATGCTCTGGTGCGGATGGTGCAAACCTTCTCTAGCCGCTACCCCCTGCTGGATGGCCACGGCAACTTTGGATCGGTGGATAACGACCCCCCGGCGGCGATGCGCTACACCGAGACCCGCCTTTCCCCCGTCAGCCATGGGGCCATGCTGGGGGACATCAGCGAAGCCCTGGTGGACTTCATTGACAACTTCGATAGCTCCCAGCAGGAGCCCGTGGTGCTGCCCACCCAGTTGCCCAACCTGTTGCTGAACGGCTGTTCCGGCATTGCCGTGGGCATGGCGACGAATATTCCCCCCCACAACCTAGGGGAAGTGGTGGACGGGCTGATTGCCATGATTGATCGCCCTCAGATCACCGATGAGGAACTATTTCGCCTGATTCCTGGCCCCGACTTTCCCACGGGCGGCGAAATCATCGGCACCGAGGGCATTTTGGACGCCTACCGCACCGGACGAGGCAG
>JALQST010000150.1 GCA_023264315.1 Nodosilinea sp. BSH.14 | reverse complement strand
CAAACTCCTTGTAGACCTTGCCCATCTCCTCCTGGAGCTTGGTGGGGTCATCTTTGTAGCGGTCTTGAATTTCCTTCACCCGTTTCTGCATCAGCGGTTGGGCTACCCGCATACGGCGCATGTTGCGAATTGATCCCGCATTTAAGGGATACAGCGCAAAGCGAATGACGAGGGTGAGCGCCACAATTGCTAAGCCATAGCTAGGCACGATCCCGTAGAAAAAATCCAGGATCGGCAACATGACGTTGTTTGAGAGAAATCCAATACCAAAATCCATGGGCACCTAACCCCGCGAGGGGAATACAACGTCAAATTGGCTCAGTTACCTAATCTACCCTACTTGCTTGCCCCTGCCCCGATCCAAACGGTGCGGGGTACCGTAAGACCGAGGCGGAGACCCGTGACCTAGTTGCGGCCCACGGCCCCACTGACGGCCTGGGCCTGGGGAGAGATTTTCTCGTTGATGTACTCGTACATTTCCCGGAAGCGAGGCATGGCCCGCAGTTCCAGACGGCTACCGTCCTTGAGGGTGATCACCATGTCGCCCCAGAGACCAATGCCCCGGGGCACGGTGACAATTTTGCGAATTTCGGAGTAGATAATGTCTGTGCGGTCTTGGCCCTTCCAGCCCCCGGTGACGGAGATGCGGCGGTTGGTGATGCGGTAGCGCAGCCACAGGGCGCGGGTGATGGCTCCCACGGTTAGAGGAATGCAAATAATGGTGAAGGCTAGCAGCCCATTGATGATCAAATCGCCAATGTGGGGGCCGCCCTCGTAGAACACGTCTTCACGAATGCCCATGGAAAACCTCTAACTGGGTAAAGAGCTGTTTTAATTCTTGCAAAAAATCGCCATATTCGCACTGCTCTGCCCCCGGTCGTAGGTTGATCAGCACCCACACCTGGGGCGACAACTGAGGCAGTAATTGAGCCATGATGGCGCGAATCTGGCGTTTGAGTCGATTACGGATGACCGCCCGTTTGCTCACTTTTTGGCTGACCACAATGCCCACCCGTCTAGACGGGCGATCCTCGGGGGACTGTGATTCGCCTCGGGTTTCCCCATGGGCCTGGGGATGGGGGGCCGTCTCCGGCGGCGGTTCTATCCAAACTCGAACCACCAAATGGCGAGACACCGCCTTATCGCCGAGGCGGTAGACCTTGGAAATATCGCGGGAACGCCGGAGCCGCTGGTGTTTGGGAAGCACGAAGGGTGGAGAGAAAAGATACGTTAAAACCTGCCCCTATCCATGGTAGAGGCAGGTTGATCAGAGTAGAGCCGGAGGGTTGACCTAGACGGCCAGCTTAGCCCGACCCTTGCGGCGACGCGCTTTAATCACGTTTTGGCCCGTGTGGGAGCGCATCCGAGCCCGGAAGCCGGAGGTTCTCTTCTGTTTGCGGTTGGTTCCTTCTAGGGTGCGCTTGCTCATCGGGCTACCTCAGTTTCGCTAGTCTAAATGCTTCAAAAGTCACAAGTCCTCCAGTATAGCATTAGCCGTCTGAGCTCAAAACCCCTTGGATGAATTCCCCATCCATTCCATAACCGGGCCTGCTATCCTCGGAGGGGACGCGTTGCGCCGTAGTGTCCTGATCTTGTCCTAAGTCCTACCGAGGGTGCCATGGGGATTTTGCCTTGGGTTCGTGCTGGCCTCCGGCCCTGGGGCCTGAAACGTTGGGGTTGGCTGGGGATCAGCCTAGGACTGGCCTGGGGTTCGCCGATGCAGGCCCGCGAGTTTGAATCCCTCAACGATGGTTACTACTGGGCCACTCTCTGCCGTCTGCAACGGGACGCCCAACAGTATGAGCAAGCCCTCACCGCCTGTGAGCAGGCCATTGCCCTAGAGCCCGATGGGGCCGACCTGTGGGCCTTGCGCAGCAGTGTGCTGTTGCAGATGAAGAACTATCCCGACGCCATTGTTTCTGCCGATCAAGCGCTGTTTTTCGATCCTCGCTACTCCCTCGCTAGCACCTACCTCTGCATGGGCTATGCGGGCCTCAACAACGCGGCAGCCGCCCTCGATGCCTGTAACAACGCCCTGCGTCTAGACGGCAACTGGGGCGATTCCTCCCCGGCCATGGCTTGGCTCTATCGGGGCATCATCCTCAGCCAAGCGGGACAGTTGGAACAGGCGGCCACGGCCCTGGAACGCACCCTGCTGCTGGAACCCGAGGACTCCCTTGCCCTGGCCTACCAGTGTCGCGTGCGGGTGGACTTGGGCCTGCCCCAAACCGCCATTCCCAGTTGCGAAGCGGCCCGGGCCGGAAATGGGCGCTGGGGCAATGAATCCCCCGCCTTGGCCTGGGCAGAACAGGGCCGTGCCCACGCCCAAATGCTGGACTACACCGCCGCCATCGCCGCCTACGACCAAGCCCTTGCCCTCAACCCTAGCGATCCGGTGACTTGGGCAGCCCAGGGGCAGCTTTTGCAGCAAATCCAGCGCCCCACCGAGGCCCTGACCGCCTTCACTCGCGCCACGGAACTGGCCCCTGCCTATGCCTTCGCCCACCTCGGTCGCTGCACCGCCCTCAACCGCATCGGCCAACACGAAGCCGCCCTCGAAGCCTGCAATCTTGCCCTGCAAGGGGATGGCCGCTGGGGTGATCGCAGCCTCGACACCGCCCTCAACCAGCGCAGCATTGCCCTGACGGGATTGGGCCAGTACGACGACGCCCTGGCCTCCATCAACCGCGCCGTGGGCATGGCCCCCACCAACGCCGAGGCCCACAACCACCGGGGGGTGATTCTGTGGTATCTCGGGCGCTACGACGACGCCCTCACCGCCAACCAAACCGCCCTCGATCTGGCCCCCAACACCGTCCGGGCTTGGCTGAACCGAGGCATTATCCTGCGCTCCCTCCAGCGCTACGAGGACGCCCTCGCCGCCTACGACCGAGGCCTGGAACTGGCCCCCTACGAAGGCGACCTCTGGGCTAACCGCAGCGTGGTGTTGTGGAACCTGCGGCGCTACCCCGAAGCCCTCGAATCCGCCGACCAAGCCCTGGGCCGCAACCCCGAGTCCACCCAGGCTTGGTTTAACCGTGCCATTGCCCTCACCTCCCTAGAGCAGTGGTCCGCCGCCCTAGAGGCCTATACCCAGGCCGTCCGCCTCACCCCCCAAGACGCCAGTGCCCACACCGGCCAAGGGCTGACCCTGTTTCGGCTCCAGCGCTACCCCGAAGCCATCGCCGCCTTCCAGATTGCCCTGGCCCTCAACCCCGGCCAGCCCCTAGCCCAGGAGGGACTGCAAGCGGCCCAGCAAGCCCTTCAATCCCAGGCCCGACCGCAGTCCGCCAACCCCTAAGCGGCATGACGGGATGTCGCCGTCCCCCCACCGAGACCGTTGTCCATCTCACCGAGACTCGATAGGCCGATCCGCCCGGTGGCTGTGATCTTGAATGAAGGACTCCACCAGGGCCACGTCCTCGGGACTACCGATAATCAAAGGGGTGCGCTGATGCAGTTCCGTCGGCACCACATCCAAAATCGGCTGCGTCCCGGTGCTGGCACGGCCTCCCGCCTGTTCCATCAGCAGGGCCAAGGGGGCACTTTCGTAGAGCAGACGCAGTTTGCCCTCCGGCTTTTTGGTGGTGCCGGGATAGAGAAACACACCACCCTGGAGCAAAATGCGGTGGAAATCCGCCACCAGCGCCCCACTGTAGCGGGCGGAATAGCCCTCGTGGCGATGGACATAGCGGGTGAAGTCGCGGATGGAATCCTCCCACTGCCAAAAGTTGCCCTCATTGACGCTATAGGTGGGGCCGTGGCTGGGCACCTGAATGTGCTCAGCGGCGAGGATAAATTCCCCTAGGCTGGGATCGAGGGTGAAGGCGTGCACCCCTTGGCCGAGGGTGTAGACCAGGACGGTGCTGGGGCCGTAGAGAATGTAGCCCGCCGCCAACTGCTGATGGCCATCCTGCAAGAGATCCTGGGCGGATTGATCGGCATCCTCCCCGGTTTGACGCCGAATGGAAAAAATAGACCCCACATTCAGGTCAATGTCAATGTTGGAGGATCCATCAATGGGATCGTAGAGCAGGGTATAGCGGCCAATGGGGCAGTTTTCGGGGATGTAGTAGGGGTGCTCCATTTCCTCGGAGGCCAGCCGACAGACCAAACCACTCTGCTTAAACACCGAAATAAACACATTGTTGGCGTAGACATCCATCTTTTTGACGGCCTCGCCCTGGACGTTGGTTTCCCCGGTAAAGCCCAGCACCGACTCCATCAGCCCCGCCCGACTGAGGTGACGTGCCACCAGCTTTCCCGCCAGGGCAATGCGGTTCATCAACGCACTGAGATCCTGGGCATCGGGGCTAAAGCTCTGCAACTGCTCAAGGACGTGGCGCGACAGGGTTTTGCAATCCCGATCCACCGCTAGGGCCGTTTCGGTGGCTTGAAAGTCCGTCATCTCCGTCATGGATATACCTAGGTAAGGGGGGATCGGCCTATCCGGTGCACGGTCACTCAGGGGTTCCAGCGACCGCTACCCCAGGGGCCAATCCCAGGGATCTGTCTCCATGGTAGGAAGTCCCAGACCCAATCCTCCCCAACCTTTAGACGGGCTTTACAGTTTCAGTGGATCACAAAGTTCTTGCCAGACCTCACCCCCAGCCCCTCTCCTGGGAGGAGAGGGGGGGCGAAGTGCCTCCAAGTCCCCAACCCTGGTTGACGGACAAAACTTGCTAGAACCCATATCCCTAAATCTGCCCGCCGACGCCTTTGAACTTTTCAACAAAGGCCGAAATTTTTTGGAAAACGTTCTGCTTTTTGGTTTTGTATTCTGGATTAAGCGGACTCATTTTAGGCAGGGTTGAATTTAGCTCAGTCCCATTCTCGCTGGCAAACTCGCGTTTTAGTGAGGCACTGATATAGCGTTTGGCTTCTGCTTCATTCAAGCCCTCTGAACGAATCAATTCCTCTGCTTCGCGGGCTTGCTCGGCTTGGGCAAATTGAAAGAACGTATCAATGATGCTGGCTTTATCGACCATCTCATCAAGATTGAAAGCCCATATTGAAGCCCGCAACTGTTTTTACTATTCCGACGTGATGGTGACTTGCGATGAGCGAGATCGGGAACACGATACCTATAAATGCTTTCCTAAATTAATCATTGAGGGGTACCTCGAAAAATACAGTTTTTTCTGGGAGTGGCAACGTGATCTCAAGGGTTCTAGCCTCTTGAAGGCCGCCAAATGGCAATTAATCGAGGTGCCCTGAGGTTTTATCAGAGTCCATCGAATCCTTTGATCAAGGGGATAAGTTTGTCGATTATCAAACCTTGGCAACTTTAGAAGAATATGTGTTGATCAATACTCGTCATCAACGGGTGGAATGCTTCCAGCGCAACGAGGATGGCCTATGGATGTTGCGATACTATACCGAAGGTAAATTTCTTCTAGCTAGCCTAAATTTCTCAGCCCCCTTGTCCGATCTCTATGAAGATGTGAGCCTAGGCTAAACGACGATATTCCCTATGATCTAGATGTGAGCCTAGGCTAAACAACGATATTCCCTAGATCTAGGGGAGTTAGATGCCATATAGGCTAGAAACTGAAGCGCCTGATCTATCGGTTGATCCTGTCTCTCATCCCTTTTCCTTCCCCTGTAGCCAACCTTCGATCTCGACCATGGGGAGGTCAAGGCCGTTAGGGGCTTTCTACCAATCTGGCGATGGCTACTATCCCTGCCCCTGCCCCTGCCCGCAGCCTGAGCCGATGACGTTCTAAACAGCGGCCATAGGAGAGTTCTTGGCCTAGGGGCACATTTGACATCTTCCTTGCAGGGCACAGGGTCGCTAAACCTGATAGCGTGGGGAAGAACTACGCATAGGTGTGCTTCCGTTGACCCATTCCCGTCGCCAAGGCTCAAACTACTGGATTCTGGCTCCCTACGTAAGGCAGCAGTGGCCCACCATGGCCAAGGCAATGTTTGGGACGCTGATTTTTGTAGGCTATTGGCCCATTTTGGCCTGGTTGTCGGGGCAGATGTTGGCGCTGCTGTCGGTGGGCAATGTGGGGGCCGTGTCGCGGCTCATCGTCGTGATGATGGCAGGCTTTACGGTGCAGAAAGTGGGGCAATACCTCCAAGATTCCTTCATGTCTAGGGCGGCTTTGGAGGTGGCCTTCCAGGTTCGGCGACAGGTCTATACCCACATCCACCGCCTCAGCTTGGCCTACTTTGAGCGTAGCCAAACCGGAGACCTCGCCTACCGCCTCACAGAGGACATTGACCGGATTGGGGAAGTGGTGCTGAAGTTGTTCCACGACTTCCTTCCTTCCCTACTGCAACTGGTCGTGGTGGTGGGCTATATGATCTACCTCAACTGGCAGTTGACCCTCACGGCGATGGTGCTAATTCCGCTGCTGGCGGTGTTGGCAGGGTGGTTTGGGAGCCAAATGCTGAAGTTTTCGCGGCGCAGCCAAAATCTAGTGTCAGATTTGTCGTCATTGGTGACGGAGGTGTTCAGTGGTATTCGCCTCGTTCGGGCCTTTGCCGCCGAGGATTACGAAATCGAGCGGTTCACCCAGGAGGCCGAGAAAAACCGCCAAGCCAAGTACCGAGCGGCATGGCTCCAGGCGGTGCAATATCCCGTGGTGGGGTTCCTCTACGGCTTGGTGGTGGCGCTCATTTTGCTGATGGGCACCTGGCAAATTTCCCAGGGCAACCTAACGGGGGCGTCCTTCGGCAGCTATGTGATCGCCGCGTTGATGCTGATCGACCCGGTCAACCACTTCATCCACAGCTACAGCGAGTTTAAGCAAGGGGAAGCCTCGGTGGATCGCATTGTGGAACTGCTGGACATTGAGCCCGCTGTGCGGGAACTGCCCAACGCGCCTCAACTGCCCCCGGTGACAGGGCGGGTGGAGTACCGTAATGTGACCTTTGGCTACAACCCAGCGGAGCCCATTTTGCGCAACCTAGATTTGGTGGCCTTTCCCGGCGAAAAAGTTGCCCTGGTCGGTGCCTCCGGGGCCGGAAAATCCACCCTGGTGAACTTGCTGCCCCGGTTCTACGACCCCCAGTCGGGGCAGGTCTTGATTGATGAGATCGACATTGCGACGGTGTCTCTGCGCAGCCTACGCCGCCAAATCGGCATTGTGCCCCAGGAAAATACGCTGTTTTCGGGCACCATTGCCCAAAATATCGCCTTTGGTCAAAAAGAGATTGATATTCAAGCCGTTGAAGCGGCGGCTCGCATTGCCAATGCCCACGGATTTATCAGCCAGTTTTCCCAGGGCTACTACACCTGGGTGGGGGAAAGGGGGGTGAACCTCTCCGGCGGCCAGCGGCAGCGGGTGGCCATCGCCAGGGCCGTGTTGCTCAATCCCCGCATCTTAATCCTGGACGAAGCCACCTCCGCCCTAGATGCCGAATCGGAGGCCCTGGTTCAGGAAGCCCTGGAACGGATTATGCGCGATCGCACCGTCTTTA
>JALQST010000014.1 GCA_023264315.1 Nodosilinea sp. BSH.14 | reverse complement strand
GACGGTTTCGCCGTTGGGTTGGCTAAAGTTGAGGTTAGACATCGCGCCGGGACGCACCGAGACGCGATCGGCCACGGTGATTTTGCTGTTAATGGACAGACCAATATCGCTGTTGCCCAAGTCGCCTACGGCCACGCCAGCACCAACATAGTTATAGTCGGTCGGCAGTGCTTGAGCTTGGGCCGAGAGGGGCAGAACGGCCAAGGAAGCAGCAGTGAGCCCCAGGGTGATAGCGGCGATAGAACGAGTTTTCATGGTAGTTCTCCGAGTGCAAACTGTGGGTAGAGAACCCGCCCAAAATGGCCTGAATCAGAAGCATTCGGCTGGGGCAGGTACAGCCGTGAGGTCGATAGCACTGTCCTTGTCTCACGCTGTACCCCTGTTGTAACCCCGGGTTCGAGGGGCGATCAGAAAACCCATGACACTTTCTGTAGTGGGTGATACGCATCCACGCCTCGGTGGCCGTTACTTCGGCCAGTGTGCGGCTAAAGGGCGGATTTACAGCCTTTTCAGGCCATGGAGCCCCCTTCTTCGTTGCGCTGCCTTCCTCCGCCCTGGCCCATCATCCCAGTCACCCGGGTCAACCGTCACACAAGACTGTCACATAGAATTCCTGCGTGGGCGCTCTGGCCTGGGTGCGGTTCTGGCGACAGGGTAGCCCTAAACCGATGGATCAGTTGGATCCGTGCTTCAGGCTAGCCTGCCCCCGTCGGGGAGAAGCCCATGCCCAGGACGGCACTGCCCGTACCTTGGAACATCAGCCAAGATAGGAAAAAATTGCTGATGAAAATGGCCAATAGGGCGGTGACAACGGCGGTGGTGGTGGATTGGCCAACGCCCTTGGCCCCGCCCGTGGTCGTGAGGCCCCAGTTGGTGCCGATGACGGCAATGATGATGCCAAACCAAAAGGCCTTGATCAGGGAGCTGACCAAATCCCACACCGTCAGAAAGTTTTGGGCCGAATCTAAAAACACCCGGCTGGCAATGCCGTATTGGGTAGTGGCAATCAGCAGGCCGCCGGTCATGCCGGTGATGAAGGAGAGGACGTTCAGCAGGGGCAGCATCAGGGCGCAGGCAATGATGCGGGGAATCACTAGGTAGTCAATGGGGTCGGTTTTTAAGACCTGGAGGGCATCGATCTGCTCTGTCACGCGCATGGTGCCAATTTCGGCGGCGAAGGCCGACCCCACCCGTCCGGCAATAATCACCGCCGTCAGCACGGGGCCAAGTTCGCGGGCCAGGGTGAGGGCCAAGACGCCACCCACCGCCGTCCCCGCTCCAAAGTTCAGAAATTCCCGGGTCACTTGAATGGTAAACACCATGCCCACAAAGGCCGCTGTAATCAGGGCAATCAGGAGGGATTCTGGCCCCACCGAGGCCATTTGTTCGAGGGTATTGCGCCGATGGATGGGACGGGAAAGAAGGTGCATCACCACCTGCCCCGTCAAAAACAGAGCGGCCAACAGCCGCCGCCCCCACTGCCCCAAACTGGAACTCTCCGCCGCCTGTGTCACGCCGATCCTCCCGTTGCCATGGCTGACTCTACCCCATGGATATCCACTCTGGGACTATCTTCCAACACCATAGCCCGTCTCAGGCAGCCTCCCCCGATTCTGATCACAATCTACCGGGGCATTCCGGCTTACGGTTTGCAACGCTCCGTGGCGATTTACCCCATTTCTTAGCCGAGATCAGCCACGGTTTACAACGAGACGCAAACGAGCTTGAAGTTTTCTCACTGGGTTGCTCGATCCCCGCCTGGGGTGTTTAAGGTGTTAGAGGTTTCGCATCTTTCCACGCAGCAGGGCTAAACCCGTGACGGCAAACCCAAAATCCATACCAGTCGACATCAAGGGGCTAGGGCGATATCTACAATCCCTCGCCATGACGGCGGTGGTGGCGGGCTGTATGCCCCTCGCCATGATGGGCGTGATCATTTTCAGCCTGGGGTTGATTCAAGCCTGTGTACCCGGCTTGGATATCTACGGCCAGGGCATCCATCGTCTCATTGACGTGCTCACGGAGTTGGGCAGTGGCGACCCTCGCCAGGGCGTGATCACCATCATCGCCACCGCCAGCCTAGTGGGCATGTTGTTTGATACCTACACCTTCTGCCACGGACGCAGCGGGAACTATCGACCCAGTGCGTGATGGTGATGCCAGTGGTGGGCAATGTCTAGCCGACGGCAGATCCACACCCGGTCGTGGCGTTGCACATGATCTAAAAAGCGGGCCAGGGCGGCGGTGCGACCCGGTCGTCCAGCCAGACGGCAATGGAGGCCAATGCTCATCATTTTGGGAGCCTCCTCCCCTTCGGCGTAGAGGGTATCAAAGGCATCACGCAGGTAGGCCAAGAACTGATCCCCTGAGTTAAACCCGGCATAGGTGGCAAAGCGCATATCATTGTTGTCGAGGGTGTAGGGGATGATTAGGTGGGGCTTGCCATAGTCCAGCGTCCAGTAGGGCAGGTCGTCGGCGTAGCTGTCGGCATCGTAGAGGAAGCCGCCCTCCTCCACCACCAGGGCGCGGGTGTTGGGGCTCATGCGGCCTTGGTAAAACCCTAGGGGCCGAGATCCCGCCACCTGGGTATGGATCTCCACCGCCTTGCGGATGTGCTCCCGCTCGGCCTCAATCCCAAAATACTGATAGTCAATCCAGCGGTAGCCGTGACTGGCAATTTCCCATCCGGCCTCGTTCATCGCCGCCACTGCCTCTGGGTTGCGGGCCATGGCCATGGCCACCCCGTAGACCGTCAGCGGTAGCCCGCGCTGGGTAAACAGCCGATGCAGCCGCCAAAACCCGGCCCGACCGCCATACTCATACATCGACTCCATATTCATGTTGCGCACCCCCATCAGGGGCGGAGTGCCCACACTTTCCGACAAAAAGGCCTCCGAAGCCGCATCGCCGTGGAGAATACAGTTTTCGCCGCCCTCCTCGTAGTTGATCACAAACTGCATCGCAATGCGGGCATTGTCGGGCCAGTGGGGATGGGGCGGGCGGCGACCATAGCCGATCAGATCACGGGGGTAGGACTCGGAGGGAATCATAGAATTAGGCCACTGTATACAATCCAATCAAGATGGATTTTAGGCTGAATGGGGAAGCGATGGATAGGGCTGGAGATAGCACCGCCCATGGGCTGCCCGCACCAAGGATAGGCCAAGGATCCAGACGGTCATTGACCAAGGAATCGGTATAAGGTAGTAGACTAAGGCGCTTTAGGAGTCAACCGATGTCAGATGCTGTGCTATCGCCAAGCCCGCGTCCGGTGAACCCCGTCCTCGATTTGGAGACGGTCAATCGGCAGTGGGGCGATGCAGACGCCAGCGCCCTCGTGCAGTGGGGCTATGACACCTTTAGCGAGGGATTGGTACTGAGCACCAGCTTCGGCATTCAGTCGGCGGTGATGCTGCATTTGGTCACGCAGGTGGTACCCCAAATCCCTGTCGTCTGGGTGGATACCGGCTATCTACCCGTGGAAACCTACCGCTTTGCCGACGAGTTGACCGAACGCCTGCACCTCAATCTGCACGTCTATCAATCTCCCCTCAGCCCCGCCCGCATGGAGGCTCTCTACGGACGGCTGTGGGAGCAAAACGACGTGGAATCCTTCAACCGCTACGACCAAATCCGCAAGGTGGAACCCATGCAGCGGGCCTTGAATGATTTAGGGGCCACGGCCTGGTTAGCAGGTCTTCGGGCCGACCAAACCGAGCACCGCCGCACCCTCAGCCGCGTGGGCTTCCAGGGCGGACGCTACAAGCTCATGCCCATCCTCCGGTGGACATCTAAACAGGTTTATCAATATTTAGTGGCCCACGATCTGCCCTACCATCCCCTCTTCGACAAGGGCTATGTGACCGTAGGCGATTGGCACTCCAGCCGCCCCATCACCGCGAACGACAAGAACGAGCGCGACACCCGCTTCAAGGGCCTCAAACAGGAATGCGGCCTGCACCTGCCCCAATCCCCCGAAGAAGCCGCCAGCCTAGACTCCAGCTCGCTGTAGGTGGAAAGAACCGTCTTCACCCGCCTGGATCGGTTGAAGGGTCAGGGCACCTAACCCCTACAGCCTCCAAGTCGGTAGGGCACAGTCGCTACGTCCGGCACAGACCCGACTCCCAACTCCCAACTCCCGCCCCCAGTTCGGCTTTCAATACCTGGGGAATCTCAAAATCTCTGACAAAATAGAGCCGTGGGCCGTCTAGTAGCCCACTGATACACCTCACCCTTGCGGAGGATCACTGAACCTATGGATACCAACAACCTGCTGCGGCAACTGCTCATGATTGGCGTAGGCACCACCTCCCTGGTGGCGGAACGCCTGAAGCAGGTGACGGAGGACTGGGTGCGGGAGGGCAAGTTTAACTCTGATCAGGCCAAGGGCTTGGTGGATGAGGTGATGGCCCAGTTGAATGTGAACAATGCCGCCATCGAAGACCAGTTTCACCGTCTTTTTCGCAACACGCTGCAAGATCTCGGGGTGCCCCGGCAGGCGGAGATGGACGAACTGCGGGGCCGACTGGATCGCCTCGAGCGTCAAATGCGCGATCTCGAAAACCGCACTTGGAAATAACGATCAGCCCTAATAAAGATGCCTCTCACCCCGCTTCCCCGACTAGATAGGGAGCTTGGGTAGGGGCTATAGTGGACCTGCTAATTCGTGGGTTAGAGGTCGTCCTCGTCCACCGAAGTCGCCGGGGTGAAGGAAACGGGGCTAGACGCCGGGGCAGGCGGTTCTACCACGGGGGCCGGGGGCGGCACCACCGGGACGGGAGGGGACGGGGGAGCCACCGGGGTCGCTTGGGTCACGGGGGCTGTGGGTTCTGGATCGGGGAGGCCCAATTGTTGACGGGCTTGGCTCAGGAGATAGGCCGCGCCAGACTTCACACTGCCCAAAAGCGCTGCTCCGGTGGCTTCCATGGAGGGAGATTCTGTGTCGGCACTTTTGGTACTCAGGTTGGCGTACCAGGTGCGGGCATTGCGCCCTAGGCTGACGGAATTGCGATAGAACCACTCGCCACCCACAAAGGTTAGGCAGATCACCAGCCACAGGAGAATCCCAGTTTCCCGTAGGATATCCCAGGTGCGGCTCAACATTTTTTTATAAATCTCGCCCGTTTCGCCCGCGAAAACCAGTTGGCTGACAACGCTGGCTTGGTCTTTAATCTTATCCATCGAAGCAAGTCCTCCTAAAGATTGAGTCAATGGCGCTACCCGGAAAAGCGGTTGAGCGCTTGCCCATCCGTTAGCGCCTGCGTTCAGCACTAAGCCAGCCGTGCGGTCGTGGCTGGGCCATCGGAGATGATTCTAGCCTTTCTAAGGTCTAGCCTTTCCAGATTGTTTGTAGCACGGTGGCTGGATCCAGGGCCGCCAGTTTTCCTGTGGTGGCGGCCACGTTGACAAACCGCTCTTCACCGCCAAGGGGAACGGCCATGGGGGCAGCACTCAGACCCACGGTATAGACTCCCAGGGCGGCGGCAAGGGCAATCGGATAGCCCTGAACGGCCACCAGCAGATTCGCCCCAGCAATCAACGCCGCCAATTGGCCCAGGGTTTCGGGCTCTAGAACAGTGATCCCTGGCAGGGCTTGGCGTAGGGCGGCATTATTGGCCACGGTGTCGGCGGTTTGCAGCAACACCAGGGGTAAATCCGGCTGGCGCTGCTGGAAATCCTTGAGAATGGTAGTCCAGGCTTCAGTGGGGTAGGCTTCACCATCGGTGGTGGAGCCCGCATACACCGCCACATAGCCCCCCTGAAGCTTCGCACCCCGGCGTAGGGCATCCATCGCCTTCAGGTCTGCCTGGGGCAGGTTGAGGCTCGGGGGTTCCAGGGCGGGAGCTACCTTGAGCGCCCTCAGAAAGTCCCTGTAGTTCGTGGGGTCACTGGGACGGGGAATAGGGGTGGTGAGAAACCAGTCGTGGCTGCCGCCCCCATAGCCGATGCGGGTGGGAATGCCGCTGAGCCACAGCAGCAGGCCAATGGACCAGGATTCCGTGAGGGTAATCACCGCCTCAAATTCGCGATCGCGCACAATGCCCAGCAGGTTGGCCCAGTCGGCAGGACTGTTGCTGGCCCGAAAACTGTAGGGCACAACCTCGCTCACCACCGTGGACAGTTGATAGATTTCCTTAGCCTCCGGATCGACGACCACGGCAATATCAGCCGCCTTGACGGCCCGCTTAATTTCCCGCAGCACAGGGAAGAACTCCAGTTGGCGTTCAATTCCCCCCGGAACCAGAGCCAGTACCCGCATAATTCACGTCCATGCCTGTTCGCAAGCTATTGTAGTGGAACCTGACCATGATTACGTGCGATCTGGCGGACAAAGGGGATTAATTTTCTCTCCTTTGGCGATTTTTCATGACCTTCCTGATCTTTATCCGTTGACGCTATGACCGCTGTCCACCTGCTGATTCCCGCCGCTGGCCTGGGTCGCCGCATGGGAGCCAACCGCAACAAAGTGCTCCTCACCCTGCTGGGACAGCCGATCATTGCCTGGACGCTGCGCGCCGCCGAGGAGGCCGAAGCCGTCCTCTGGATCGGGTTGATCTGCCAGCCCAACGATCAAGCCGTCCTGCAAACGGTGGTGGACAATCTCGCCCTCCAAAAGCCCGTCGTCTTTCTCCCCGGGGGCGACACTCGCCAGGATTCGGTATACAACGGCCTCCAAGGACTGCCAACGGACGCCACCCAGGTCTTAATCCACGATGGGGCTCGCTGCTTGGCCACCGCCGACCTATTCAACCGCTGCGCCGCCGCCCTCGATCACCACCAGGGGCTGATTGCCGCCATCCCGGTGAAGGACACCATCAAAGTGGTCAATGCCAACCAGCAAATTACCGACACCCCCAACCGCGAACATCTCTGGGCCGCCCAAACGCCCCAGGGGTTTGAGGTTGCCCTGCTGAAACAGTGCCACGAGGAAGGCCGCCGCCAGGGCTG
This sequence comes from Nodosilinea sp. BSH.14, assembly GCA_023264315.1. Lineage (GTDB taxonomy): Bacteria > Cyanobacteriota > Cyanobacteriia > Phormidesmidales > Phormidesmidaceae > Nodosilinea. The sequence continues at coordinate 13,565 of JALQST010000014.1, read as the reverse complement.
GGCCGTCACCGACGATGCCACCCTATTTGAGCAATGCGGCTTTCCCGTCCACATCGTGCCGGGGGAAGAAACTAACCTCAAGGTCACAACCCCCGTGGATTTGGCCCTGGCGGAATTTATCTTGCAGCAGCGTTAGGGGCCAGACTCCAGTGGCGTCATGCCTTTCGACAAGCTCAAGGCAAACGGTGGGAGATGTATCGTTCGGGCTGAGCAGTGAGCTATGAGCTTGTCAAAGAGTCGAACCGTCGAAGCCCAGTGGAGACGAGCCAACATGAGAATTGCTGGCTGAGGTTACGCCCCTCCAAGCGGAGCCTAGGGCGTTTGTTACAATGAAGTCCCGCGTGGATTGCCCCTGGGATCTACCTGGAGCGCCCCCATTCACCACCCTTGATTTACCGCTAGCCCAACGCCCATGATTGCCCCCGATTCCGTTGATTTTTTGGATGAATACGATGTCGTCGTCGTTGGGGCGGGGCATTCTGGCTGTGAGGCGGCGTTAGCTTCGGCGCGGCTGGGCTGTCGCACGTTGATGATCACCCTCAACCTAGACAAAATTGCGTGGCAGCCCTGTAACCCAGCGGTGGGTGGCCCTGCGAAGTCTCAGCTTACCCATGAGGTGGATGCCCTGGGCGGCGAAATTGGCAAAATGGCCGACCGCACCTACCTGCAAAAGCGCATCCTCAACAATTCCCGTGGCCCTGCGGTGTGGGCCTTGCGAGCCCAGACAGACAAGCGCGAATACGCCGCCGTAATGAAGACCATCGTGGAAAACCACGAAAATCTCACCATCCGCGAGGGCATGGTGACGGACTTGGTGCTGGGGCCAAACGACGAGGTGATCGGCGTTCAAACCTACTTTGGCGTCGCCTTCCACTGTCGGGCGGTGATTTTAACCACTGGGACATTTTTGGGTGGCACGATTTGGATTGGCGACAAATCCATGGCCGCCGGACGGGCTGGAGAATTTGCCGCTGAGGGACTCACCGATACCCTCAATCGCCTCGGCTTTGAAACCGGACGGCTGAAAACGGGCACCCCGGCGCGGGTAGATCGTCGCTCGATCAATTTCGACATTCTGGAACCCCAGCCCGGTGATGAAGACGTGCGCTGGTTCAGCTTTGACCCAGCGGTGTGGATCGAGCGGGAGCAAATGCCCTGCCACCTCACCCGCACCACCACCGCCACCCATAAGCTGATTCAGGACAACATTCACCTGTCGCCCATCTACGGCGGCTGGGTGGATTCTAAAGGCCCCCGCTACTGCCCCAGCATTGAGGACAAAATCGTCCGCTTTGCGGACAAGGAAAGCCACCAAATTTTCCTCGAACCCGAAGGGCGCGATATCCCCGAAATCTACGTTCAGGGATTCTCGACCGGACTGCCCGAAGCCCTGCAACTGGCCATGCTGCGTACCCTGCCCGGTTTGGAACACTGTGCCATGCTGCGCCCCGCCTACGCCGTGGAGTACGACTATCTACCCGCCACCCAGTGCTACCCCACCATGATGACCAAACGGGTGGAGGGGCTGTTCTGCGCCGGACAAATCAACGGCACCACGGGCTACGAAGAAGCCGCTGCCCAGGGGTTTGTGGCCGGGGTCAACGCCGCCCGGTTGGTGAAGGGCCAAGACCTGCTGATTCTGCCCCGCGAAGGCAGCTACATCGGCACCCTGCTGGACGATCTCTGTACTAAGGATCTGCGGGAACCCTACCGAATGCTGACCTCCCGCTCGGAGTATCGGCTGCTGCTGCGGTCTGATAACGCCGACCAACGGCTCACTCCCCTAGGGCGGGAAATTGGCCTGATCGACGACCGCCGTTGGGACTTGTTTACCCGCAAATACGACCACATCGCTGCCGAAAAAGATCGCCTGCAAGCCACCCGCGTTAAAGAAAACGATTCCGTCGGCCAACAAATCGCCGCTGACACTGACCAGCGCATCAAGGGATCTATTACCCTGGCTGACCTGCTGCGTCGTCCCGGCTTCCATTATGTGGATTTGGATCGCTACGGTTTGGGCAATGCTGACCTCACCCGCGAGGAAAAGGAAGGGGCCGAAATCGACATCAAATATTCTGGCTATATTCAGCGGCAGCAGAATCAGATCGACCAAATCGCCAAAAACGCCAACCGAAAACTGCCCGAAACCCTCGACTACATGGCCATCGACACGCTTTCTAAAGAGGCGCGAGAAAAACTCAATCAGGTAAAACCCCTCACCATTGGCCAAGCATCCCGGATTGGGGGCGTCAATCCCGCCGACGTCAACGCCCTGCTGGTGCATTTGGAAATTCAGGCCCGTCGCAGTGCCGTTGCTCTGGCAGGGGCCTAGGGGGCACTACGGGGCGAACCGTGCACCAGCCAATGCTGACCGACCTGGCTAAGGGCCACCATAATCGGCTGAATTTCGCGTCCCTTGGCCGTCAGGGAATATTCCACCCGGGGCGGCACCTCCGGGAAAACCGTACGCGTCACCAGACCCCAGCGTTCCAGCTCTCGCAGGCGGGCCGTGAGGGTTTTGGTGCTGATCCCAGGAAGGGCCGCGAGAAACTCATTAGTACGACGATTGCCTTGGAAAAGCTCCCGCAGAATGAGGATAGCCCACTTGTTGCCAATGTAGGACAGCACATGGTGAATGGGACAGTGTGCTTGCCCATCGGCAACGGGATAGGCAGGGGCAACCTTAACAGAATGAGGCATTGGCATCACTCTCCTTGAGGATGTCGATTCTCATTGTGAAAGATTATTTTGTCGCTGACAGTTATCGTTGCCGCAGATGCTCGAAATTTAAATTTCTCTTAAGGGTTGACGGCCCAGGGTTGCCCCCAACGGAATACCGCCCATGGCCTAGCCTTCGGTGGATGACGCGACCAGAAAACCAGCGGCTAGGGTCTGCATTTTTTTGAAAATGTTGTAGAACCCGTTCGCTCGCGAGGGCGTGAGGCTCACATCAAGCTGGGTATCTTTGATGAAATCAGGGCTGAGGTCAACGATTTCTTTGGGGGTGAGGCCATTCAGCCCTCGGACCAAAAAAGCCACTAAACCCTTAGTAATTTGGGCGTCAGAATCCGCCTGGTACTGCACCTTGCCATCGACTAAATCGGCCACTACAAAGACCTGGGAAACGCAGCCCTGAACTTTGTTATCCGGGGTTTTACACGCCTCCGGCAGCGGCTCAAGCTTCTTGGCTAGGAACAACAACTGCTCGTAGCGGCGCTTGGGATCGGCGGTTTGCTGGAACCGGCTAACAATTTTCTCAACGGAAGCAGGACGAGGACTAGACATGGAAGGCCACTATGCAACGGTCATCTTGGCGGCGGTACGGTGTATCCCCAACCACCGAAAGCGCAATTCACCCCGTGGATACACCCCACCCATAGTACTCTTTTCCCCACCCAGAAACGGCCTCCGCCCGCCCAATCTCACGTTTGGTAGCCAGCTTACATCCCTCCATTCTCCTGGGAGGGAGCCTCTGTGGCCAGGAAATGACCAATCAGATAGAGCGACCCGCAGAACACCTTGAGCGGTGCCGCATCTCCTGCCAAGGCCGTTAGACCCTGATGGAGATCGGCGTAGGGCTGGCAATGGGCCAAGGCAGGACAAACCGATGTCGCAATCGCCGCCAGGTCGACTGGATCCGCTGACAGATGCTCCGGTACGGGAACCAGGTAGAGGCGATCCCCAGGGCGCAGCAGGGCCTCAAACACCTCCCGGTGGTCCTTCGTGGTTAACATCCCCATCAGCCAAGCCACCGGAGGGGAAATGGGCTCTGGGGAGTCCGAGGAATGGAGGTAAGGGGAGGAGAAATCGGCCTGGGCCAACCCTTGATCCACGTAGCGTCGCAATACCTCAGCCGCCGCCGGGTTGTGGGCACCATCCAGCAACAGAGGGTGATCGCGCCCTGTGTCATCCGTCCAGGAGAGCCACTGCAAGCGCCCCGGCCATCGGGCCGCTGCCATGCCCTCGGTAATCGCCCCATCGGGAATGCGCCAGCCCTGTCGCCGTAGCTCCAGCAGGGCCGCCACCGCCAGGGCCGAGTTGGTGAGCTGGTGCTCCCCCAGAAAGGGCAGCGGGTAGGTGATATCGTCCTGCGGAGTGACGTAGCGGGCCTGGGTCTTGCCCACGGGCTGGGCAGGGCTAGGCCACACCACCGGGCAAGCCAGGGTGTCCAGTCGCGCCTTCACCACGGTTTCTGCCTCCGGGGGTAAGGGGCCAACCACCGCAGGCCGTCCCGGTTTGAGAATGCCGGCCTTCTCACCGGCAATATCCGCCAGGGTGGGGCCAAGGCGCTGCCAGTGCTCCCGACTGAGGGAGGTAATCACACTCACCAGGGGCATGTCCACGACGTTGGTGGCATCCAGCCGCCCACCCAGGCCCACCTCAATCACCGCCACATCCACCTGGGCCTCAGCGAAATAGAGCCATGCCGCCGCCGTCAAGACCTCAAACTGGGTGGGTGAGGGCTGATCTGGATCAATGGCGGCAATCACCCGATCTAGGGCGTGACACAGATCCGCACCGGCAATGGGCTGATCGTTGATGCAAAGGCGCTCTCGCCAGCTCACGAGGTGGGGTGAGGTATAGCGGCCTACCCGATAGCCAGCGGCCTTCAACACTGAGGACAGGTAGGCACACACCGATCCTTTGCCATTACTGCCCGCCACATGGAGGATCGGCACCCGCCGCTGGGGCTCCCCCAAGGCCACCAGCAACCGCTGGATTCGTTTTAGGCCCAGCTCGACCCCGAAGCGGCCAAACCGCTCTAGACATGCCGTAATTTGAGACTCTTCCGTCGTCACCAATGCACGCTAATTCCATTCAAGCATTACCCCTTGATCCTACACGGGGCGCATGACCCTTTACGGCAAATTCGCTGCCAATGCCCTAGCTAGCCAACAGACGCAAAAAAGACGCAACCTTAGGCTGCGTCTTCGCCTCACAGGCAAGGCTCAGGAGATCACAAAGATCACAGTAGAGCAGCAAACTGCCCACGATGAAAACCGCCAAGGGTCGGCCTAGGTCGGGGGTGCGAACTCAGGTGTTACACCGCTTCGGTATTCTTCTCGCCCGTACGAATCCGAATAATTTCATCCACGGGACTCACAAAAATCTTGCCGTCGCCAATTTCACCGGTGCGGGCCGCAGAAATAATCTTATCGACGACGGTGTCCACCTGCCCTTCGTCTACCACAATTTCAATCTTGAGTTTTTGCAAAAACTCTACCGTGTATTCAGACCCTCGGTAGCGCTCCGTTTGCCCCTTCTGGCGACCAAACCCACGCACCTCAGAGACAGTCATCCCCACGATGCCCGCATTCACGAGGGCGATTTTGACCTCATCGAGCTTGAAGGGGCGAATGATGGCTTCTATCTTCTTCATACCTAAACCTAATGTTCCTTAGCGTGGACCGCTGACAATCTCAACCGACCTATGTTTAGCGATCTTGCCCCTCTAAATACTGTATCCCTTGATACAATCACTGAAACTTCAGGCCGGGAACCCGTTATTTTCCCTAGCGAGCGTTATTCAAAAGGGGTTTCATAATCAAGAAGCCCGCCCCAAAAGCACTGAACACAATGATCAGAATTGTGGTGGCGAGCCACAGCCCGCTGAGATCCGCAGGGCGCTCCCGATTTTGGCCCGGGCGGGCAACCTCCAGCCGTTCCTCGGTGTAAAGCACACGGGGCTGAGGACCTTTGGGTCTTGGGCCTTGGGTCTTGGGCAGAGCATGTTCCGCCTTCGCCTTAGGCGCTAGCAGTTGGCTCACCTGGCTGGTGATCTGAGAAACCCGGCCTAGCATCGGCCCTAAAGCCTGATCAGCCGCTGTTCCCGTCCGCCCCGTGGGGTAGAGGGGCTCGACCATGATAGGTTGAGGCACATAGGCACTGGCGGGATCAGGAGACCGCGACCCTGGATTAACAACGTGCCTCAAATGAGCCGCTGAATCCGCAAACTTCAGCACTTCCTGCCGCAGAAATTGGTTTTGCTGACTCAGGTATTGGTTTTGTTGAGTGAGCGAATCCACCAGGGCTTGGGTCGTTTCGAGCTCGGTGGCAAGCTCACGGTAGACCGAGATGGGCACCGAAGGGGCTTGGGCTTGTCTTGCGCTTTGTCCCCAGTCCGTCGTTGAGGGGGAAACCAAGGATTCAGAAGAGTAAAAGGCGTTCATAACGGGTCTCGGCAGCAAGGAACAACAGAATGTCTCAGGATGGAAATTCGTCTGTGAAAATTAGTCTGCCCAAGGGTAAATCAGATTGCCAAAACTGAACCAGCTTTTAGGAGGAATTTCGTGAAGAAAATTTCAGTGCCCCACCGGTTATCCGATGGGCTCATTTAAAAACCGCCCGTCCGCCTCAACCGATCCCAGGGAAAAACATCCCGCCCCTATCCGTTGGCTGGGGCAGAAATCAGGGTTATCTCAATTGAATAGATATGACCCAGGTTGATATCGATACAACCTAGGTTCTTGCGTCGAGAGCAGCCCCTGTATTCCCTACACAATCGAGCTAATCTACTGCCAGAGGAGCGCTAGGACAACACAAAACGCCGTCGTCAGGTAGGCCGCTGTCACCACCTGGGTTTCAGACCAACCGGAGAGTTCAAAATGGTGGTGAAGAGGAGCCATTTTGAAGAGGCGCTTGCCGATCCCATCGGGGCCTTTGGTGGCCTTAAAATAGCTGACCTGAAGAATGACTGACAGGGTTTCGGCGAAAAAGAGCAGGGTAAGCACCATGAGGGCAAACAGATTGCCGCTGAGAATGCCCACAGCCCCTAGGGCTGCGCCCAAGGCTAGGGATCCGGTATCGCCCATAAACACCTTGGCAGGGTTGCGATTATGCACCAGAAAACCCAGGCAAGCACCGCTCATCGCCGCACAGAACACCATCAGATCCGGATGGGTAGGGGCCGTCACCACGGCTAATCCCCAAAAGGCGATGGCTCCGGTACCCCCCATTAGGCCGTCCAGTCCGTCCGTGAGGTTGGTGGCATTACTCTCCGCCACCAGGACGAACCCAGCCAGGGGCCAAAACAAGAGCCCCAGCGGGAGAGCCACCCCCAGGGGTAGGGCCACCGTTGTCACCGTTGAGGGTTGGCTGGTCAGCACCCAGAGGCAAAAGAGTACGGCTAGGGCAATTTGCAGCAGCAGTTTCGTCTTTGGGCTAATACCTTGGTTCGAGCGCAGACGCAGCACCAGCCAGTCATCGAGGCAGCCAATGGCCCCGTAGGCAATGGTCAGGGCCGAAACCGCCAGCACGTCTTGGGAAAAGCCGGTGGCCAAGAGGGCTAAACCCACCGCCACGGGAATAAAAAAGATGCCGCCCATCGTCGGTGTACCGGCCTTTTTGAGGTGCCCCTGAGGCCCTTCCTCACGGATAAATTGACCGGTTTTAAAGGCCCGCAGCAAGGACACCACCCAGTAACCGAGGAGTCCACTCAGACCAAAGGCTGACAGCAGCGGCACCGTCATCGAAGCCCCGAGGCCATAGCCATACCCGAGACTGGCATCCACTACAATCGAGGCCACCCCGAGGGCGACGACGAGTAGCCAAAGTAGTGTCTTGCCATTCAGACCGACTGTCCTTGAGGCGAAAAACTTCGCGTCCACGATAATTCCTCGAATCGCGTCACACCACACCACACCACACCACAGGAGTCTACTGGAGAATCTCCCCCTTGACTAGCCGTTGGGGTGAAAATAGTCAGGAAGTGTAAGAGGCTTGTCCGGGAAAAGCAAACAACATTTACAACACTTAACGACCAGCGCCACTCTCCTGGCTAGGCGGAAACCCGTAGATTCTTGGGCGGAGGCCAGAGCCTTAGTCATCGTCATCGAGGGCGAGATCGCTGTCGTCATCATCGTCGTCAAAGCCATCGTCGCCACCCATCAGATCCGAAATTTCTTCGCTTTCGGCCTCGTCCGGGAAGTTTTCCTGGGGTTCGCGGCTGCGGAGCCGGCCAATGTCCCCCAGCCAAGCCAGGATAGAGGACTCACCGGAGGAGGGCAGAACGGGAGCCTTGGCGCTCCGGGGCACCTGTCGAAGGGAAGGATTATAGATGGGATTGGACATGGGCCAGCCAAATAAGAGGTTGATTGGAATGCTTGGACAAACTGTCAGCACTCCATTATAGCAGGGCGTTACGGGGGCTTCGGATTCTTGGTCAAGTCGTCGGAGCCAGAATCTCGGATAGCTGGGCTGGCCGTTGGGTTGGGGAAAACGGGATGGCCGAATCATTTTCGCCTATGATGCGGAAGACCACGCGACGATCCCCGGCGGGGACGCCGACTCATACCCTTGCGGGGCACCAAACGATGTTGGGCAAAGCCGATTTACTCGAGGTCATCGCTCCCCTCAATCGGGGCATTCGTGCTACGCCAGCGGATCGACTTACCGTTGAGGCGGCAGCGGTTCGCCTAGAGGAGCGCAACCCTACCCCCCAGCCCCTAGCCAATCCCGCCCAGCTTGAGGGAAATTGGCGCTTGCTCTACACCACCAGCCAGGAGCTGCTGAATCTTGATCGTCTGCCCCTTGCCTCCCTGGGGCCGATCTACCAATGCATTCGTCTGGGGGAAAACCGGATTCATAACATCGCTGAGGTGAACGGGCCACCATGGCTGTCTGGGCTCGTCACCGTGGCCGCTCGCCTAGAGCCTGTTTCAGATCGGCGGGTCAATGTTCGGTTTGAACGCGGCATTTTTGGCCTTCAGGGCCGCCTGGGGTACCAATCCCCCAACCAGTTTATGGCCGCCCTCGCCGCGACGCCCCGATTTTCCCTCCTCCAGGGCATAGACTTTTCCATCAATGCCGAGCGGCAGGCGGGTTGGCTGGAAATCACCTATCTCGACGAGGATTTGCGGATTGGGCGCGGCAACCAAGGTAACCTCTTTATTTTAAAGCGGGAACCTGACTCCACCCGCCCGGTGGGCTAGTTCTACCCAGACCGTTCCCACAAAAACAACAAAGGACAGATTACAAAACCTGTCCCTTGCCATCGTGATAATACTCGCAGCGTGCCAGTCGTCCAACAACCACCGGGTTGGAAATCTTAGCCCTGGAGAACGCTGGCGATGATTTGACCTTGATCACCGGCCACCACCGCCCCTTCCGGCAGATTCAGATCGGCTACGGTGAGGGAATCTCCCACACCCAGACCAGACACATCGACGTTGATCACCTCAGGAATGTCCACTGCCTTACACTTTACGGTGACTTCGTTCACTTCGGTATTGAGGACGCCGCCGCCATCCTTCACCCCAACGGGCTCACCCACAAAGTGCAGGGTTACACCAACTTCCACAGCATCTTGGGCCTTGACCGCAAAGAAGCTGAGGTGATAGACCAGCTTTTTCCAAGGGTGGGTTTGCACTTCCCGCAGAAGCGCCTTGCCACTCCAGGGCATATCGGGCACATTGATGTCGATCATGGTGTTGTTGATGGCCGCCTTGCGCAGCAGCAAATCAGCCGACTTTTGATCTAGGGTCAGTTCCACCGACTCGGTACCGTTGTGGCCGTAGAGTACGGCGGGCAGCAACCCCTCCCGGCGTAGGACGTTGGGTTTGGCCTTCGGATCCCGTGCCTTGCATTCAATGGTCAGTTCCATAGCAATCTCCCCCGTAGGTAATCAATAACAAAATGAACAATACGAAACCGGTGTTGCCGCGCTAGAGGGGCGTTGCCTCGCCATTTTCGTAGAGCAAGGCTCGCTTTGGCCCGTGGATTGGGTCTTCCACAATGATGGTCTGATCGCGGCTAGCCCCTAGGGACACGATGGCGATGGGCACCTCCATGAGCTCGGCCAAGAACTTGAGGTAGTCCAAGGCGGCTTTGGGCAAATCGCTGAGCGATCGACAGTGATCGGTCGGCTGTTTCCACCCCGGCAGGGTTTTGTAGATAGGCTTGCAGCGGGCAAAGGCATTAGCACTGCTCGGCAATTCCTCACACCGCTCGCCATCCAGTTCGTAGGCCACACAGACCCGGATGTCATCCACGTCGTCTAGCACATCGAGCTTGGTGATCGCCAGACAGTCAAGGCCGTTGATCCGCACAGCATAGCGGCCAATGACGGCATCAAACCAACCACACCGCCGCTGACGTCCGGTGGTGGTGCCAAACTCGGCCCCCCGCGACCCCAGTTTTTCCCCCACTTCACAGGTGAGCTCGGTGGGGAAAGGCCCCTCGCCCACACGGGTGGTGTAGGCCTTGGCAACGCCGATCACTCGGTCAATCACCGTGGGGCCGATTCCCGTACCAATGCAGGCCCCCCCCGCCACCGGGTTGGAGGAGGTGACGTAGGGGTAGGTGCCATGATCGAGGTCGAGTAGGGTGCCCTGCGCCCCTTCAAACAGGACGTTTTTGCGTTCGCGGATGGCGCGATAGACGTGGAGGGAGCTGTCGATCACGTGGGGGCGGAGACGCTCTGCATACTCGATGTACTCCTCAATGACCGTTGCGGGGTCTAGGGGATCGAGACCGTAGAGTTTCTCGAGGGTGCCATTTTTGTACTGGATTGTCCATTCCAGCTGCTCTCGCAGTTTGTCGTAGTCCAGCAGGTCGATGACGCGAATGCCGATGCGCTCCGACTTGTCGGCGTAGGTGGGGCCGATACCCCGTTTGGTGGTGCCAATTTTATTGGTGCCGCGTCGCTCCTCTGTGGCCTGATCAATCAGGCGGTGGTAGGGCATGGTGACGTGGGCGGCGTTGGAAATAAACAAATTCTTGGTGGAAATTCCCAGGGCTTCGAGTTTGTCCAGTTCCTCGATCAGCGCCCGAGGATCGATAACCGTGCCGCTACCGATGACGCACTCGGTAGCGGGATACAGAATCCCGGAGGGAATCAGGTGCAGCTTGAAAATCTGATCCTTCACCACAACGGTATGGCCTGCGTTGACCCCGCCCTGATAGCGCACAACCACGTCCGCTGATCGGCTCAGCAGGTCAGTAATCTTGCCCTTTCCTTCGTCGCCCCATTGGGCACCAATTACTACAACGTTTGCCAAGGGAATCTAGACTCTCAAGTTCACACAAATTCCCATTATCGTGAGCAAACGCTACCTGTGTCAATATCTTTTTGGGAAGATTCCTTGGGAAAACCCCTTGGGGAAACAGCCTGGGAGACCGACTAGGAAAGGATCCCTAGCCCACCGTAGCGGCTTTGTAGGCCGCCCATCCCCCATATTCGGAGATGTCGGGCCAGCCGTGCTCATCAATCAATGCCTTGGGATAGAGGAAAGCCGTAGCCGTACCGCCATCCGCCAACTGGACAAGCTCGGGGTACATGTGGGGCGGCTCGTTGTCCTTCAGATAGGTGTATTGCGCTGGGGTCATGGCGTAGAGCTCACCGGGGATGGAAATGCCTCCCGCCCCAATTTCATAGATGCCGGGATGCCAGCCGTCTTTCACCGCATGGAGGCGGTAAATGGGAGCTGTTTTGGTTTCTCCCATAAAGGCCGCCTCCTGGAGGTTTTGGTTATCTGGCTGTCCGCGCAGGGCCGATCCACAAATAAAAACCGTAATCGTCTCGGATGACTGCGTCATAGTATCCTCATCGTATCCTTACCTCGTCCATGGTACTGGGGAGCGGTACCTGGATCAGATCTAGGCGCTACATCACTCGGCCATTGGGCTCGAGCAACCCCAGACGATAGGTGTCGTCGGTGAGCGTGAGCAGGGTGTCATCGCCTCGGCGGGCCAGTTTCGCCACAATGTCGAGCAGTTTACTCGCATCTTGATCCTGCTTGAAAATACTGTAGTAGCGGTTGCGATAGGCAATGGCCGCTAGGGGCTTGGCCACGTCCGGCACCTGAATTTGGCAGAACTGGTAGGCCTGGGGATCAATCAGCAATAAACAATCCTTAGGGCCAAAGACTGGATAGATGCGGTGGTTGGAACGACGCGGCGGCGGCGCATACCGGGCCTGGGGTTCGTAGGCCCAGATGGCATAGCCCTGCTTGGTGAGGGTGATAGCAACCTTGTCATCCCGTTTACCAAGGCGGGCCACGATGTCGAGGAGCTTGTTGGGATCGCTAACGACCTTAAAAAAGCTGTAGAACTGGTTGTCCACATAGACCGCCGACAGCCGATGGGTGACATCCGTTGCCCAGATGTGACAGGGCGTATAGAGTTCGCGATCAAACAGAAACTTGCACTCAATGGCGGGGGCGGGGGAATCGGCGAGGGCCGCGAGGGAGTCGAGTTGGGAGGTCACGGGTAGGGAGGGGGGTAGGGCGATGGGTTACGATCACGACCGAAGCCTAGGCCGAAGGATCGGAGCTAGGTTATCCTTACCATGGAAGATGGTAAGACTTTCCCCAACCTTAAAATAACGGAGTTTAAACCGATCCGCGATCCAAGGGATCTGGGAAAACTACGGAGATCGCTTTTCATAGTTTAACGATTTTGCCCGAGGCGAAGCGCTGGGTTCGGGCAACCGATCAGCCTAGCCACCGGGGCGAGCCCCCACGGCCCCAGGCGGGTCAATTCCTGATAAGGTGAGACTACTCAACGCTCACAGAGATCATGGTTGCGACGGTAGATTCTCAGGTTCCGGTTGTGTTTCCCTTGGCCGCCGTGGTGGCCCAGGACGCGATTAAGATGGCGCTGCTGCTGGCCGCTGTGGATCCTAGCCTAGGCGGGGTCGTGATTGCTGGACGTCGAGGCACCGCCAAATCAGTGATGGCGCGGGCGCTCCACCAGCTTTTGCCGCCCATTGAAGTGGTGGAAGGCTCCTGCTGCAATGCCGATCCCAGCGATGCCCGTCAGTGGGACGATCAAACCCAGGCGCGGTTTCCATCGGGCGAGGCCACCGTGGATTTGCCCACCCGAGTTATTCCGGCCCCCTTTATTCAAGTGCCCCTGGGGGTGACAGAGGATCGCCTGCTCGGATCCGTAGATGTGGCCAAGTCGATCCAGGCGGGGGAAAGCATTTTCCTGCCCGGTTTGTTGGCGGAGGCCCACCGGGGGGTGTTGTATGTGGACGAAATTAACCTGCTGGATGACCAGATTGCCAACCTGCTGCTGGCCGCCTTAACAGATCGGCGCAACCAGCTTGAGCGCGAAGGTCTGAGCTTTCAACATCCCTGCTCTCCCCTGCTGATCGCCACCTACAATCCCGAAGAGGGGCCACTGCGAGAGCATTTGCTAGATCGCATCGCCATCGCCCTCTCGGCGGATGCCGCCCTCACCCTCGAGAATCGAGTGGCGGTGGTGGATCAAACCAGTCGCTATGCAGCGGACACCCCGGGCTTTTTGGCCGAGTATGCCGACGAAATTGACGCCCTCAGAACCCAAATCATCCTGGCGCGGGAGTGGCTGAAGGAAGTCACCATCAGCCGGGAGCAGGTGCAGTACCTAGTGACGGAGGCGCTGCGGGGCGGCATCCAGGGGCACCGGGCCGAGATTTTTGCGGTGCGGGTGGCCAAGGCCCACACCGCCCTGGATGGACGGTCGGAGGTGAATGCCGACGATCTGCGGGTGGCCGTGGAGTTGGTGATTGTGCCTCGTTCCCAGATGCCCCAGGAGATGCCACCCCCGGAAGCCCCGCCCCCGCCCCCCCCCCCCCCCACCCC
>JALQST010000149.1 GCA_023264315.1 Nodosilinea sp. BSH.14 | reverse complement strand
CGCCTCACCGACAGCATCACCCTCTACCACCGCATCCAGGAAGACTACATTGACTGGGCCAAACGCACCGGGGGCAGCGTCGTCGAACTCCACGCCTACTGCTACAAGGAAAAGGAATTTCCTACCCAAGCGGATATTCTCGACACCTTCGAGGCCGAACTCTACGAGATCGTGCCGGAACTGAAGGGGGTCAACATCCTCCACCGCCAACTGGTGAACCAAAAGAACTTCGCCGGATTCCCTCCGGGGAGCTTTGCCAACCGCCCCCAAACCGCCACCACCGCCGACAACCTCCTCTTCGCGGGAGACTGGGTGCGGATGCCCTTCCCCTGCGGCCTGATGGAACGCGCCGTCAGCAGTGGTCTCCTCGCCGCCAACACCGTCCTCCAGCGCGAAGGGGCCAAGCGTCGGCCTATCCTCACCGTTAACCCGGAGGGCGTACTGAAGATTTAGGGTCTGTCATCCAAGGACTTGTCTACTTCTTGGGGATTCGCCGTGTGCCACAAGCGACGCAGCGCGCCAGCGAGAGCCAAAGCATCTATCGACTTTGGGCGAATCCGAAGGTGAGTGTCGGAGCGATCCCAAACGTCCAGCCCGCACGGCCAAACTGACGGTGAAGGCGATGGCGATTACCCTAGACGTGACCCGCCACCACCCGAAACCCCATACCCTGGAGCCCGTTACCCTCAACGCCATCCTGGTCGAAGCACCTATCCCACCCGCCGATGGCCGCCAACTGATTCGGTGGTTGCTGCTGACGACGCTGCCGATAGATACCCCCGAACAGCTCTTGCAAGCGGTGCAGTGGCACCGCTACCGATGGTTGATAGAATGCTTCCATTTCACCCTCAAAAGGGGCTGTGGGCTCGAAGACCTCCAACTCGAAACCGCCTTCCGCCTCCGCCAGGCCCTGGTCACCTATGCCATTGTGGCCTGGCGGTTAATGTGGCTGACCTATCGGGCTCGCTTGACCCCCGATGAGCCCTGTGACACGGTCTTGAACCCCGCTGAATGGCGCTTGCTGAAACGGAAGTTCACCCCCAAAAGCCGCTCCAAAACACCGCCCTCGTTACGGCAGGCCATCCGCTGGATTGCCCAACTCGGAGGCTTCCTCGCCCGCAAGCAGGATGGTGAACCCGGCCTGAAGACCCTCTGGCGCGGCCTAACCAAGCTGCATCATCTCGTCGAAGGGGCGCAACTTGCCTCTAAAACCTAGGCTGTAAGAGCATTTCACCGACTTTTGCGTAAAGGATAGCCTGGGAGAAGAGGGGGCTGAGGTCTGCCCTAGTAAATCAGGGGCAGTTCGCCCACCACGTCGAGACGTTTGAAGGGGCCAATTTCCATGTAGGTTTCCGCCAGGGTGTCGGCCACGGCGGGGAGAATCCAGCCCATTTGTTTGAGGGTAAAAATGGCGGTGGCATACTTGGCCCGCTTCGAGCCGTCCATGACCTTGATGGCCAAGCCCAGCCCATCCCCCACCTTGCCAATGCACTGGATCCCTTCGGCCCCGGATTTGCTCACCAGTTCGCCATCGGTGAGTTCCATCAGCTTGGTGTCAAAGGCATCGGGGCCACCCACCAAGTCGGGATGGCTGGTCATGGCGCGGATGATGCGTTCCATGTCTAGGTTGTTGCCGGAAGAAAGCATGGCAAAGAGGGTCGCCATCTGGCGCAACTGCATGAAGTAGGTAGGGGCACCACAGTCATCGTGGGCCATGATGAACTCGTCGGCGGGCATCCCCAACAGTTCGGCAATGCGGGAGAGAATCAGCTTTTGGACGGGGTGGTTGCGGTCTAGGTAGCTTTCCAGGGGCCAATTTTGCTGATGGGACACCGCCAGCATTCCCGCATGTTTCCCGGAGCAATTGTGTTCTAGGGGGCTTTTCCGGCCTGCCGGGGTAGAGCAGCGTAGGGCGGTGGAGTCTAGATCTGACTGCCAGAGGATGTGGAACACCTGGCGCACCTGTTCGATGGTGCCCTGGTGGGATCCGCACATGATGGCAAGATCTTGGTCGTTGAGGTTGTAGCGCTCCATGGCTCCGGCGGCGGTCACGGCCAGGGCTTGGAAGGGTTTGAGGGCGGAGCGGATAAACGTTGCCAGTTCTGGATTTCCCGCCACTGACAGGTTGCGGCCCCGCACGTCACACACCACCACATGGGCCACATGGCTTGATTCCACCACCCCTTCCCGGAGCAGTTGGATGTCGAGTTCTTTGGTTTGATGGCGGTTTACCCGGCTGCTGGTCATAGGAATGCTCTGGCTGAAGGATGGGGGGTCGGGAGTCGAGAGTCGGGAGTCGAGCGGGCGGTTGGCCTTGGGGGCTTAGAAGAATTGCCAGGTCATCAGCCCTAGGCTGAGCAGGGCCGCAATGGCTCCGATGGTTTTACGGATGCGCTGCAGAATGGGCTGAACTTGGTAGTCCACAATCAGGCGATCGCGGTTAGAAATCTCCTCCGGTTTCACCCACACCTGCCCGTCATACCAGCCCGATTCTTCGTAGGGGACTTTGTCTTCCTTCAGGCGTCCGCCCACATGGGCCCAGCCCACATAGAGCTGCACCAGGGCCAACATCGGCAGGATCAAAGCTCCCATGGCGGCACTGAGGGCAAAGGGGAGGGGATGCTTGGCCGGGGCAAAGCTAGCCGCCGCCATGGGGCCAGCCACCAACCACCCCACCAGCCACAGCACCACCACGGGCTTGAGGTAGCCCGTCAAATCGCGGCTACCCCAGCTATAAAACCAAGACTCGCGCACATCTTGGTATTCGTTAATCGGCTGCTGTTCCGCCGGAACCGGACATCGTTGCGCCATGCCAATCCTTTACCCATTCACCCAAAACCTAGCTTCTAGCCTAAACGAATTCCCCCCATTCAGCACGTTAGAGAAGCGCGTTGATGGATGGGGAGCGCTGGACTCTAGGCCGGAATGTTTTCCTCCCACTTGCGGGGGGGGCTGGCGCGGCGGATGTTGCGCCAAATTTGGGTGGCGGCGAGGGTGCCATCGGCCACGGCAATGGAGACCTGGTTGAGGCCCTGCTTCAGGTCGCCGAGGGCAAAGATGCGGTCGTGGCTGGTTTGGGCCATGGCGTTAGTCACGAGGTTTTCGCCGTCCCATTCCAGCCCCTGGATGTCCTTCAGGTAGTGATTGTGGTAGATCGAGCCCATGCTGACTAGGCCCGTGGTGGCTTCCACTAGGCTGCCATCGGCCAGTTCCACCCCGCTGAGCTGATGCTTGTGGCCGTGGAAGCGCACAATGGGCGACTGGTACAGCGGGTAGCCGTGATCGGCCAGCTTTTGTTTCATGGCGTCGCTCACCTCAAATAGACCGTGGGTGAGCACGGAAATGTAGGGCGTAAACCAGTTCATCACAAAGGCGGCGTTAATTTGGCCCTCGGATCCGGCAATCAGGACGGCCTTTTGGTCGCGCATGTCATGGCCATCGCAGATCATGCAGACGTGGAGGGTGTAGCCCGCAAAGTCGTAGACGTTTTGCATGTCGTCGAGCTTGGGCAGCACGTCAATCACTCCGGAGGCGGCGATTAGGTAGCGGGTGCGAAAGACGGGGTAAATGCTGTCTTTTTTACCCACCTTCACCGTCACGGCTAGGGTGTCGCCCTCATCGGCCACGGCTTCCACATAGCCCCGCAGGTAGTCGGCCCCCCAGTCCACCGCCTGATTCATGCCGTGGTTCAAGATGTCGCGTCCGGGGGTAGTGGGATCAAAGCCGACGAAGTTCCGCAATTCCTGCATCCACACCGAGCGGCCCTTGCCCTTCTCGATGACCAGGCAGGTGAGGCCGTAGCGGGCTAGATAGATGGCCGCCGACAGCCCTCCCATACCGCCGCCCACCACAATGGCGTCATAGACCTGTTCGAGGCGGGTATCCAGGTTTTTGCTAGAAAGTTTCATGGTTACTGGGGTAGGAAGGTTGCAATCGGCCACTACGCTGGATCTAGGATATCGCACGCTTCTAGGGAATTTCTAGGCCCGGTTCCAAGCTGGCCGATTCCTCAAACACCTGGGCCATCGCCACCTGAAAGCCGGGGAGCAAGGGCGTGGTGAGGATATCTTCCCGCAGTAGGGTGCTGATCCGCTGAAGCTGAGCCTCCCTGCGGCAATAGCGCTCCAGGGTTTGCTGTCGCCAATTGACCACCCAGTATTCCTGCACGCCATAGCGGGAATACAGCTTGAGCTTCACCTCTTTATCCCGCTGCTCGTTCAGGGCTCCGGGAGACAGCACCTCGATGATGATCTCGGGAGCTACCACCAAATGCCCGGATTGATCGAGGCCATGGGTGAGCCGCTCCTGGCTAATCCATACGACATCTGGAATCACGGCATCGGTGGGCGTAAAGATGACTCCCGGTGTTTGAAATGGCTTGCCCAACCGCGTTTGTCGCGACCAAGCCTCCAACTCAAAGTGAAGATTGCCGCCTACAGCCTGATGGCGAATGTGGGGTGCCCGGGTCACATACAGTTCTCCGTCAATGATTTCATAGCGCTTCCAGCCACCATCATCGGGCATGGCCTCGAGGTCTCGTGTTGTCCATCGCAGGGCAGGGGCAACCATCGCTTTCTCAGATTCGCGTATGCCCATCTTAACCCCATCCCCAAGGCCCCATCCAGCACAGGCCAGAGGGCGCAGGATAGCCCCTACATCCGTTCCAATACGCGGATACCCAGCAGGGAGAGGCCCAGCTTCAGGGTTTTGGCGGTGAGGTCGCACAGGATCAGCCGGGAGGTGCGCTGGGGTTCTTCCGCCTGGAGGACGGAACAGCGGTCGTAGAACTGGTTGAAGGTTTGGCTGAGTTCAAACAGGTATTGGCAGAGGCGGTTGGGGTAGAGATCCTGGGCCACTTCTTCCAGGACGGTATCCAGTTGCAGCAGGTAGCGGCTGAGGGCAAATTCGCTGTCGTCTGCGAGGTGGATTCCGGCCTCGGCGGGGAGGTGGTCGAAGTCGATGCCGCCCTTGCGGGCAATGCCCTGCACCCGCACGTAGGCATAGAGCATGTAGGGGGCGGTGTTGCCTTGCAGGGCCAGCATTTTGTCGAAGCTGAAGATGTAGTTGCTGGTGCGGTTTTGGCTGAGGTCGGCATACTTGACCGCGCCAATGCCCACGGCTTCGGCCACATCTTGGATGAAGTCCTCGGTTTCCTGGCGTTCTTCGGATTGGATGCGGGTTTCCAGATCCGTACGGGCACGGCTAACGGCTTCGTCTAGCAAATCTTTGAGCCGCACGGTGTCGCCGGAACGGGTTTTGAACTTTTTGCCGTCTTCCCCCTGCACCACGCCAAAGGGAACATGGGTGAGTTCCACCCCGTCAGGAATCCACCCGGCCTTGGCCCCCACCTGGAACACCTGGGCAAAGTGGTTGCCCTGGCCTGCATCCACAACATACAGCACCCGTTCGGCCCCATCTTTTCCGGTGCGGTAGCGGATAGCAGCGAGGTCGGTGGTGGCGTAGTTGTAGCCACCGTCGGACTTTTGGATGATCAGCGGCAGGGGGTTGCCGTCCTTATTGGTAAAGCCATCCACAAACACCACCTTTGCGCCCTGGTCTTCCACCAGTAGCCCTTGGGCCTCCAAATCCTGTACCACGTCCGCCAGAAAGGGATTATAAAAAGACTCGCCCCGCTCTTGGATCTGGATATCCAAACGGTCGTAGAGCTTCTGAAATTCCTGGCGAGACTGGGCACAGAGTACCTTCCAGGCTTTGGTAGCGGTATCTTCTCCGGCTTGCAAGTCCACCACCGCCTCGCGGGAGCGGGTTTTGAAGTCGTCGTCCGTATCAAACCGCAGTTTGGCCTGTTTATAGAACGCCACCAGGTCGCCAATATCCACGGTGGAACTCGCTTCCAACGCTTCGGGGCAGGCTTCCTTGAGATGGGTGATCAGCATCCCAAACTGGGTGCCCCAGTCGCCCACGTGGTTGAGGCGCAGCACCCGATGACCCATGAATTCCTGCACCCGCGCCATGGAATCGCCGATGATGGTTGAACGCAGGTGGCCGACGTGCATTTCCTTGGCGATGTTGGGACTGGAGAAGTCCACAATCACCGTTTGGGGCTGATTCACTGGGGCAACCCCCAAACGCGGATCCGCCTGCATGGCCTTGAGCTGGGCTTCCAAATAAGCCGTCTTTAGCCGCAGGTTAATGAAGCCGGGGCCAGCAATGTCTGGGGTATCGCACAGGTCGCCGAGGTCAAGGTTTTCGACAATTTGACGGGCAATATCGCGAGGGCTTTGCTTCAGCGGCTTGGCCAGGGACATAGCCACATTCGCCTGAAAATCGCCAAACTTGGGATTGCTGGTGGGCACCAACATCGGATCGATATGGGCGAGATCCTCCCCGAAGGCGGCCACCATGGCCCGCTGAATCTGGGTCTTAAGCTGTGCGACGGTAGACTTCATGGCGGATGTATTCACCTAACCGAGGAACCTTCCCAACCCCCTAGGGCCAAGCGGGACAGATAGAACCCTTCAATCCTAAGCTAACCTGCGTGTCGGATAAACCCAGAATGCCAACCTTTCGCCCCCACCGCCCAGTCTCTCTAACGCCCCTCTCCCACAGGGAGAAGTGCCGAGGGTGAAGGCTTTCACTATGAGTAACAAACATTACAAAAAATGGGAGGTCAGTCGCTCCCCCCAAGGGGCGGGGCTAAGATCGGGGGAGGGCGTTTGAGGACAAATCATGGCCAGCCAAACCTTTGGGATGCTAGCCCAGGGTGCGATCGCGAAGTATTTGAAACAGGCGACGAGCTACGAAACGGCGGTTTTAGCGGATACAGACCCCGAAGATTTACACCAAATGCGGGTGGGGTTGCGGCGCTTGCGAACAGCGCTCCAGGTGTTTGAGGTGGGGATCGATCTCCCCAAGGCGGGGCGAGAGCCGAAGGTGGCCAAAATTGGACAGCGGTTAGGCCGTTTGCGGGATTTAGACGTGATTGGCGACACGCTGCGAAACCACTATTTACCCCGATTGCCGGAGAACGAACAGTTGGCTCTGCTTGAGGTCATTGATCGCCTCGCCAATGACCGCCAGCAAGCCTTTAAGGCGGTGAAAAAACTGTTGGCCAGCAAGCCCTATCGCGCCATGAAACACGCCTTAGGCGATTGGGCCAAAACCCCCAGCTATCGGCCCCTAGGCCATTGTGCGGCGGCGGATGTGGTGCCGGATGTGGTGCTGCCGCTGATGGCCGATCTGTGGCTGCATCCCGGCTGGTGGGTGGGGGCTGAGGTGACGCCCCACGGCCCAGCGGTGGATGGACACCTCAGCCCCGCCGATGCCGATGCCCTCATGGCCGACCAGGGCGATCCCCTCCACAGTTTGCGCAAGCAGATTAAACGGGTGCGCTACCAACTGCGGGTGGTAGCGCCCCTCTATGGTGACGCCCTGGAGGCCGACCTGGAACGCCTGAGCGCCATGCAGGACACCCTG
>JALQST010000148.1 GCA_023264315.1 Nodosilinea sp. BSH.14 | reverse complement strand
TTTTCACCGCCGTTTCACCCTTCGACAGGCTCAGGGTGAACGGCCAATTTGCCAAAATGAGAATTGCTGATGTCGGTGCTAATGGATACTTTTCAAATATCCTCGTAGGGTTTCCCGATCTCTTTTTTGATGGGAAACCCTAACTTTGTGATAGGCACTGCCCACCTTGCAAAAACTCCATCCTGAGAGTTCTTAATCTTCCAGAAGAATTGACCTTATGAACTTAAGGCATATGATAACAATCCTCGAAGAATGACTGAACTCTTTCTAGTTTATGAATGATAAGATCAAGATTTTTAGCATTTTTATTTGACTCAAATATAGCACCCTCTGCATGAAGAAGATATTCAATAAAGTCTCTTGGTTCACAGCTTTCACAACCATGCCACTGATGAAATCCTTGATGTATCTCAGAATGCATTACCAAAAGATTTTCCAGTACATCCGCTAAGTCGGGGCGAGATGCCTTGTCAAAAAGATGATGGGCATGAAGATCAAAAGGATGAGAAGGTGTACGCTTTTTCAGTGAGACTTGACACCTATTATCAGCAAGCCTTTTGGCTTTATCAATTGCTTTTCTGATTCGACTTTCAGAAGACTCTAGGTATTCTCTCTGCTTCTCGATAGCATCCTCAATTTCTTCAAAGGCGGTTTCTGTCCATGCTTGCCTAGATGACCTGCGTTGCTTCTTATGGTTTATAGTCATATCTTCCGCCAGTTTGGCAATTCCGCGCTGGCTCCAATGCTGAAGATCGTCTATGACTTTATAATCTTCATCAGGCTTTAATTGCTGCTTGCCTTCCAAGCTGTCGTTGTCTTGTATTCTTCTAATTGAAGCATTTAAACCCTTTCCATTAGTTTCCAGAATTCGGATAATCTTTGGTCGTGCAAGAAAAACAAGTTCCTTCGTTATTTTTGCATCATTTAAGCTTGCAAATTCGATGGCAACCTTCCTCCTCAATAAATGGCGACGTATTCTTTTTCGTCGATGAGTGAAGGCTTCGATAACTTCATTGACTAAGCCCGCCAAGAATCTCTGATCTGCAATCGTATACATATACTTGGCAATTGCAACAGCACCCGCCTCATAGAATTTTCGCTTCCCAACGTCCTTTCTAACCCATTCAAAATGCTCTCCCTCAATAAGATCCCATTCATCATCTTGCTTGTCGTCAAAGAAACTGCAAATTTCATACAGCTTATTAATTCTGATTTTTAGAATCTTTGCTGTCTCCTGGTCGGATAGAAGAATGTATTTCTGTTTTGCTGTTGTCATAATAATAATTTATGCTCAAAATTTTCAGCGTAGAAGTAATAAAGAGTCGCGCATCTTCTGAAGCACTTCAAAAACCTCTCGATTTCCACCAACATCAGGATGATGTGTTTTGGCGAGTTGACGAAAAGCAGCATTAATGTCATCGACAGTAGCTGTTTTTGGATCAAGTTGGAATACTGGCCAAGGGCGGAAGTTCTTGAGCACATCAATACCGTTAATCACTGTCGGCCCAATTTCGTTGCGTTCATTTTCAGGTACTCGTACCCATTCACGGTAGATAATAAGCCAAGGTTCTTTCTGGCTAAAATTGAATTTGCGACCAGATATGGCTAACTGAAATGTCTTATTTTTTTTGAGTTCAGGAAGGCTTGAGCAGTTAAAGACTTGGAGGACTTCTGCTTTTAAGTCGTTGATGGTAGGCTCAAGTTCCTTAAACTTGCCTCCATGCACAAATTCGGCAAACTCTAACAAAACTTGCGCATCATATTTATGTTGCTTAGCTAGTTTACGAATTCGTTCTCGCACCTGATTGATATTGGCAGGTTTACGGCGAGACTTTGACTTTTTCTGGCTCATAAAATACCTATGACAGGGGCTATGAGTACATCTGAGCATGTATGGAGATACTCACTATGCACAGGATACCCACCCTACGCCGAGTCTCTCTATCTGAGTCAGGCAGATCCAAATTTTGTTGCAAAGCTTTATGATCTGCGATTTTCTATATGTAGCCCCTAGCACCCAATGCTTCGATGAGCGTTAAGAAAATAGGCGCAACCGCAGAATAACCGGGCCTCTCGATCTACAACAGAGGAGGGGGTTGCTCTATAAGGAAGCACTGGCCATGGTCGATACCATTCAGACGGCGGCGGATCGGGCCTACGACATTTTGCGGGTGGATCGCCAACCCCTAGGGGCGATTTTCAACCCAGAAACCGTGGCGATAATTGGGGCCACAGACCGGGAAGGCAGCGTGGGCCGTACCCTGCTGTGGAACCTGATTAGTAGCCCCTTTGGTGGCACGGTATATCCGGTAAACCCTCGGCGGCGTAGCGTGCTGGGCATCCGGGCTTACCCCAGTATTAAAGACATCCCCGACTCAGTGGATCTAGCAATTATTGCCACCCCCGCCCCCACGGTGCCGGACTTGGTCAAAGATTGCGCCGAGGCCGGGGTGAAGGGCGTTGTCGTCCTGGCCTCTGGTTTTCGGGAAATTGGCCCCGCCGGACTGGCCCTAGAAGAACAAATTCGCACCCACCTGCAAGGGCAAAAAATGCGGCTCATTGGCCCCAACTGCCTGGGGCTAATGAACCCGCTGACGGGGCTAAACGCCACCTTCGCCAGCACCTTTGCCCGTCGCGGCCATGTGGGGTTTATTAGCCAGTCGGGGGCACTCTGTACCGCCGTGCTGGATTGGAGCTTGCAGGAAAACGTAGGCTTTAGCGCCTTCGTCTCCATCGGCTCCATGCTGGATGTGGACTGGGGCGATTTGATCAACTATCTGGGCGACGACCCCAACACCCGCAGCATCGTCATTTATATGGAATCTATCGGCAATGCCCGGTCGTTTTTGTCGGCGGCGCGGGAGGTGGCCCTCACTAAGCCAATCATTGTGATCAAGGCGGGCCGGACAACCCAGGCCGCTCAGGCGGCGGCGTCCCACACGGGCACATTGACGGGCAGCGATGCGGTGCTGGATGCGGCCTTCCGGCGGTGCGGGGTGCTGCGGGTCGAGCAAATTTCTGACCTGTTCGACCTGGCGGAAGTCCTGGCCAAACAGCCCCAACGTCCCCAAGGGCCAAGGTTGACCATCATCACCAATGCCGGGGGGCCGGGGGTGTTGGCCACCGATGCGCTGATTGGCACTGGGGGACAGTTGGCGAATCTCTCCGACGACACCCTAACCGCCTTGAACGGTGTGTTACCGAGCCACTGGAGCCACGGCAACCCGGTGGACATTCTGGGCGACGCCGACCCCGACCGCTACACCCAGGCCATCCAAGCCGCCATGGATGACCCCGACAGCGACGGACTGCTGGTGGTGTTGACCCCCCAGGCCATGACCGCCCCCACCCAAACGGCGGAACGTCTAGTGGAACTGGCCAAGACCTCCACCAAGCCGCTGATTGCCAGTTGGATGGGCGGTTCGGAAGTCACCGAGGGCGAAGCCATCCTCAACCGGGCCAGCATTGCCACCTACCGCTACCCCGACACCGCCGCCCGCCAGTTCAACGCCATGTGGCAGTACAGCTACAATCTGCGCGGCATCTACGAAACTCCGGCCCTGCTGCCCGAATCCGAGTTTGGCGAAGGACGGAATCTCTCCCAGGTCGAGACCATCATCCAAACCGCCCGGAGCGAAAACCGCACCCTACTGACGGAACTGGAGGCCAAGCAAATCCTTCAGGTCTACGGCATTCCGGTGGTGGATACGCGGCCCGCCTTTTCCGCCGAGGAAGCCGTCGCCGTCGCCGAAGCCGTGCGCTATCCCGTGGTGGTGAAGTTGCTGTCGAGAACCCTCACCCACAAAACCGACGTGGGGGGCGTGCGCCTCAATCTGCAAACCGCCGAGGAAGTAGCCGCCGCCTACACCGAAATGGCCTCCACCATCCGCCACCGCTTTGGAGATGCCGCCTTTAAGGGGGTGACCGTCCAGCCCATGCTCAACCTTAGCAAGGGTTACGAGCTGATCCTCGGCAGCAGTGTGGATGACCAATTTGGCCCCGTGATTCTCTTCGGCACCGGGGGGCAACTGGTGGAGGTCTACCGAGATAGCGCCGTGGCCCTGCCGCCCTTGAACACCACCCTAGCCCGCCGTTTGATGGAACAAACCCGGATTTATGAAGCTCTCCAGGGGGTGCGCGGTCGCCAAGCCGCCAACCTCACCGAGCTGGAGATGATCCTGGTGCGGGTTAGCCAGTTGGCCATCGAGCAGCCGCACATTAAGGAACTCGACATCAACCCCCTGCTGGTGTTTGAGGGTGACAGCCGCTATCCCCTGGTGGCCCTCGACGCCCGTGCGGTGCTGACTGAACCGGGGGAAACCCCGCCGGGGCCAGCCATTCGCCCCTACCCCAGCCAGTACGTCACCACCTCCAGCCTGCGGGATGGCTCCCCCGTCACCCTGCGCCCCATTCGCCCCGAAGACGAGCCGCTGTTGGTGCAGTTCCACCACACCCTCTCCGAGGAAAGCATCTACTTCCGCTACTTCCACCTGATGACCCTCAACCACCGCATCGCCCACGAACGCCTCACCCGCATTTGCTTCATCGACTACGACCGGGAAATGGCCCTGGTAGTGGACTACAAAGACCCTGCAACCGGGGATCACAACATCCTCGCCGTAGGTCGCCTCAGCAAATGCCACGGCACCAACCAGGCCGAGTTCGCCATGCTGGTCAGCGATGCCTACCAACGCCAGGGCATCGGCACCGAGCTGCTGCGTCAACTGCTGAAAATTGCCCAGGATGAAGGCTTGCAGGGCGTCACTGCCGAAATTTTGCGCGAAAACCGCCCCATGCAGCGGGTCTGCGAAAAACTGGGCTTTACCCTCAAGCGCAAGCCGGACTTTGTGGAGGCGGAAATCGACTTGACGGGACTCACCCTCGAGTTAAACTTCCTTTCGCCCTAAACTGTTACTGATGAGCGGTTGAAGGGCGTAGGGCATTGGCAATTGCGGCACTGTTGGGCATTCTGGGGCTGGCCTATCTGCTGGGGTCGTTCCCCACGGGTTTTTTGCTGGTGAAAGGGCTGAAAGGAATTGATATTCGCGACTGTGGTTCCGGCGGCACCGGGGCCACCAACGTCCTCCGCACCGTGGGCAAAGGCCCCGCCCTCGTCGTGTTTGGGGTTGATCTGCTGAAGGGCAGCGCCGCCGTGTGGTTAGCGCGGTGGGCTTTTCCGCTACTGCTGGCTCGTTTTGGCGACGCTTCCGGGGGAGTCCTCACCGCCGATGTTCAGCCTTGGGTGGATATGCTAGCCGGACTGCTGGCCCTGCTGGGGCACAGTCGCTCCGTCTGGCTGGGGTTCACGGGGGGGAAATCCGTGGCGTCGGGCCTGGGGGTGCTGCTGGCCATGGCTTGGCCCGTGGCCCTGGGTGCCCTGGGGGTGTTTGGCCTCACCCTCGCCCTCAGCCGGATCGTTTCTCTGGGATCCATGCTGGCCGCCCTCGCCGCCGTTGCGCTGATGGTGGTCACTGGGCAGCCCCTGGCCTACGTCCTGCTGTCAATCCTGGGTGGGAGCTATGTGATCCTGCGTCACCGGGGCAACATTCAGCGGCTTCTGGCAGGCACAGAACCCCGTCTAGGCCAAGCCGCCAAAGGAGCCAATCCTGATCTCACGGCCTCCAAAGAGCCCTAAAGCCATCATGCCCCCGTCAACAGGTGCATGGCAGGCGACCGAATGCTGGTATCCAAGATGATATGGCGACGATCTAGGCTCATCCAGCCCTCTTCCTTAAAATCCTTCAGCAGGCGGGTGACGGTGACACGGGTGGTACCCACGGCGGTCGCAAGTTGGTGATGGGTCAGCTTCAGGGGAATGCGGATGCCCTGGGGTTCAACCTGGCCAAAATCCTTCGCCAAAAGCATCAAAAAGTGCCGCAGTCGATCCGCCACCAGCCGCTTACCCGAAAGGGCCAACCAGGCTTCGGTTTGCTGAAGGCGCAGGGTTAAATTCCGAAACACCCCCATCATCAACACGGGGGAAGCCTCCACTTCACCAAAGGGCAGCGCCAGCACATCCACATCCGTCAGGGCCGTGGCCCAATAGGGATCCACAATGCTCAGCGGCAGGCCCATGGGCATGGATGGCCCTGCCAGTCCCAACAAGGTTTCGCTGCCATCCTGTTGGATGGTAAACAACTGGGCCACCCCCCGACATACGATCAGCACCTCATCGGCTTTGAGGGGAATACTTTGCCCCGCCACATAGCCCATCAGGGATCGTTCTCGGTAAAGCTGCTCCAGCAGATCGATAAAACTGGGCTGGGGCTGATCCCCCAGGATGGCCCCGTAGGGAAGAACAGTTGCCGTGGACACAGAGATACCTAGAATGCGCCGGGGGCTAGGGCGGCCAACTACGATGGAACCCCAGGCACCCACCCGCAGGCTCCATCACCAACCATGGCCCTCACTATCCATGTTCAGCAGTTAAGGTTAAGACCGATCCCAGTCCAGGTTAAGCCCAGGCCAACACCCCCTTAAGCTTTTGTAGGCTGGCATACCAAGGTGGGCCATGTTTAGCTATCTGCCACACTTGACACCCAGAGAAATCTCACCTTAGCCCACCAGGGCAAACCCCTGCCCCAGGGTGTATGCATCCTGTCCAACTACGGCATGGGTCGCTGCATTGGCCCTAGGTAGCGGGTGAGGTAGGGGGAAAAAACCTCGTAAATGAGCGTCAGCGGTTTACCTCGGTGCCAGAACAGGTAGTGACGCCCCCAAAACGGCCCCGATTGGCCAAAGGCGGCTTCTAAGGCCGGAGATTCGCCAAAATAGAGGCCCTGGATATCTCGGTACAGTTCCGTGCGCAGGCGGGCGAGGCTGGCCCAAATCGGCAGGGATTTATTCTGCAAATACTCGTCTACGTGGCTGGCCTCCCACCAGGAAGCGGCATAGGCGAGACGCTGGCCGGAGGCCGTTCGAAGCCACACCTGGCGGCGCACCCTTGGCCCTGGCACCACCCGGATAATGTCTGGAGCCCCGTCCAAATCCATGCCCACGCGGGACATATCAAT
Source organism: Nodosilinea sp. BSH.14 (assembly GCA_023264315.1). Lineage (GTDB taxonomy): Bacteria > Cyanobacteriota > Cyanobacteriia > Phormidesmidales > Phormidesmidaceae > Nodosilinea. The sequence continues at coordinate 433 of JALQST010000148.1, read as the reverse complement.
CACGTCTACCTCGGTGGGTTCGCGGGTGAGCAGTTGCAGGTGGCGGGTGGGGGAGCCATCCCCCAGCAGCAAAATTTGCCATGCGGGGGCCATGTGGTCGTGGGGAAGCCCCTGCTGCACTAGGGACGATCCGGCCTGCCACAGGGGATCGAGGGCGTGCCAAGGGCAGGGCAGGGCGTTGGGGTTGAGCGGCTGGGTTGCAGAGGCCAAGGTGTGTTACAAAAGTTCATCACTAGCTTCATAGTAAACCCTGTCCTTGAGGAGGGGAAACCTACGGCCAGGAATTCTGGGGCACCGGGGAATACGGCCCATGGCCACAGTCCGTCGCCAAGCCGACAAGGGCGACCGGGGGTGAGATAGTCCCCTAGGGCAAAGGGTTCCCTGGGATTCGTCTAGGATAGGAAAACAGTTTAGGCAGCGGCTATGGCGCGAT
>JALQST010000147.1 GCA_023264315.1 Nodosilinea sp. BSH.14 | reverse complement strand
CATTCGCCAGGACAACCCCGGCACCGACATCGAAGTGCTGACCCCTGACTTTTGGGGCGGCCTGGGGGGTGACGCAGCCCAGGCCGAGCGGGTTCAGACCGTGGTTGCGGCCCAGCCCGCCTGCTATAACCACAACCTCGAAACCGTGAGGCGACTGCAAGGCCCAGTGCGGCGCGGGGCCAAATATGACCGATCCCTGCGGGTGCTGGCCCTGGTGAAGGAGGCCAATCCGGCGATTCCCACCAAGTCTGGGCTGATGGTGGGCCACGGCGAAACCGAAGCCGAACTGATCGAGGCCATGGCCGACCTCCGGCAGGTGGGCTGCGACCGCCTCACCCTAGGACAATATCTGCGGCCCTCCCTCGCCCACCGCCCCGTTGAGCGCTACTGGACGCCGGAGGAGTTCGACCGCCTAGGCCACATCGCCCGCGACATGGGCTTTTCCCACGTTCGCTCCGGCCCCCTCGTGCGCAGTTCCTACCACGCTGGAGAACAGCCCTAACCATGGATTTTGACACCGCCCACCAGTTTGTCCTTCAGCAAACCCTGGCCCCCAGCGAGGATCAGCGGGAAACCTTTATTGCCTGTTTGCGCCAGGGCAGGCCGCCGGTGCCGGGGCAAGTCACCTCGCTGCTGCTGGCCCTCAAGGTGCTTTACGATGCCCTCAAGGATCAGCCCGCCCTAGATCGCACCCTGTTGCGGGCGCTCCTCGTGCTCATTGACGATAGCAACCACCTCTATCGTCAGGGCAGCGCCGAGGGCGTGCTATGGCCCCCGCTTTTGGCGGATGATCTCACCCGCCTGCGCCAAGCCGCCCGTGCCATCATCACCGGGCCGATGGCCTAGGGTTTTGGCATGAACTCGGCCTGTGTCCTAGTGTTTGCCCGCTATCCTGTGCCTGGAGAGGCCAAAACCCGCTTGATTCCAGCCCTGGGGCCAGAGAGGGCGGCGCAGTTGTATCGGTGCTTGGCGGAGGCCACCCTCGCCCAGGCCCGAGCGATTAGACCCGCCGTGGATATGGCCCTGTGGTACAGCGGTGCTACCGAAGATGCCCTGCGGGCCTGGTTGGGCGATGACCTGATCTATTGCCCTCAGCCAGCGGGAGACTTGGGCCAGCGCCTCACCACGGCCCTGGATTGGGCCTTTGCCCAGGGCTATGCCTCGGTGTTGGTGGTGGGGACAGACTGCCCCGGCCTGGATGCCGCCATTCTCACCCAGGGGGTAGCGGCCTTGGCCACGGGGGCCGATTGTGTCCTTGGCCCCGCCCAGGACGGCGGCTATTACCTGCTGGGATTGCGCGAACCCCAGCCATTGCTTTTCCAGGACATTGCCTGGAGCACGGAGGTCGTTCTCGCCCAAACCGTGGCCCAGGCCCAGCGCCTTGGGCTCGCCCCCACCTATCTGCCCACCCTGGCCGATATTGACACCCCGGAGGACTTGGCCCATCTGCCACCGTCCCTCCATCCCACTGGCGGCTAATCCCCATCGCCTCTCATACCCACGCCCCTCTTCCCATCGCCATCCCTCGTCAAGATCCCCTGGCCTCCCCCGATGGGGACTCTCCCCCTTGCTGCCATCCTCCCACCACTACGCCCCATGTCTTGCCCCATCCCGCTTTCCATCATCATCCCCACCCTCAACGAAGGGCACACCCTGGGGCGCACCCTGGATCGCCTGCCCCTTGGGCCAGCCCTGGAGGTGATTGTGGCCGATGGCGGCAGCACCGACGACACCTGTGACATCGCCCTGGCGAGGGGAGTCCGGGTGGTGGTGGCCTGCGGGGGGCGGGGGGTGCAGCTCAACCAGGGAGCCGCCCTGGCCCGGGGAGAGATTCTGCTGTTCCTCCATGCCGACACCCAACTGCCGCCCCAGGCAGAGGCCTTGGTTCGCTCCGCCCTAGCCCAGCCCGGCGTGGTGGCTGGGGCCTTTGACCTCGCCATTGATGGCCCTGGCTGGGGGCTGCGCTGGGTGGAATGGGGGGTCAAGTGGCGATCGCGCTGGCTGCACCTTCCCTACGGCGACCAGGCGATTTTCCTCAGCGCTGAACGATTTCGCCAGATGGGGGGCTTTGCTCCGCTGCCCATCATGGAAGACTTTGACCTGGTACAGCGCCTCAACCGCCAGGGCCACTTGGCCATCGTGCCCGTGCCCGTTGTCACCTCCAGCCGCCGCTGGCAACGCCTCGGGGTGTGGCGCACCACCCTCACCAACCAGGGGATGGTCTTGGGCTACCTGCTGGGCCGTGATGGGCAGCAATTAGCCGACTGGTATCGCCACCTCGGGCGATCCCGCCCATCCTAGGCTTGGTGCTTTTCTCTCACCCATTGCCGAAAGGCCCGCACCCAACTGGTTTCACCCATGGTTTGGCTAGCCTGGAGAAAGCGCAAAATATCGGCTTGGCTCAGCAGGGGCAGGGCCGTAGACGTTTCTTGGATCACATACTGGCCCTCCTCTAGGCGATAGAGGGTCAGGGTTTCACCATCAAACCGCCACACCTCTGGGACTCCCAAGGCCGCGTAAATGGCTAGCCGGTTGAGGGAACTATAGGTGTTATCCACCTCAATGGCCAAGTCTGGGGGCGGATCGACGGTTAGATCGATCTCTTCTTTGCTTCGGATTGCCTGCTCATGTTGAATATAAAAACAAGCGTCCGGTTCAAGGCCCCTTTGCAAGTCGTTGCGGCTCCATGTGGTTGAGCCCAAGCTAGCAATTTCCGTTGCTGTTTCCTCCGTCGTCACTTCAACAATGCGACTGAGACGGCTCTTATAGCGTTCGTGGGGCGGTAGAGGCACCATAATTTCTAGGTTCCCTTGGTCGTAGGTGAGGCGCTTGCCGGGATCATCACCCAAATCGTGGATCAACGATTGATAGGTGCTCCAACTGACGGCGTGGAGCACCACACCATGGCGAGGAGCGGTCGCAGCGGTCATAGCTAGCCCTCCGGGATATAACGATGAGAATGCAATGGGAACCCTGGAGACCGAACCTCAGCCGATCCCAAACCCAGTGTAGAAAGCACCAAGGCCACCCGTGTTCTAGCCTTCTACCTGCTCTTTATATTCGGTGGCGGACATGGCGTCATCCAAGTCGTCAAAACTTTCAACCTTGACCTTAATCAGCCAGCCGTCGCCGTAGGGATCGTCGCCAATCTGCTCTGGAGCGTCGATCAGGGCGTCGTTGCGTTCCAGTACTTCTCCATTGATGGGAGATTTCAGTTCTTCCACCGCCTTCACCGATTCCACATTGCCAAAACGCTCACCCTTTTCCACGCTGTCGCCCACGTCGGGAAGCTCTAGGAACACGATGTCCCCCAATTGGTCGATGGCAAAGGCGGTAATGCCCACGGTGACAAGGTTTTCTTCCTCATCTACTCGGGCATACTCATGGGTATCTAGATACTTCAGATCTTCGGGATATTCAAACGCCATAGCCTTACCTTTGTCTCCCCTGGAGCAGCGTCAATGGCCTGTGTCAACAGGTTCCTGTGTGCAAGTTTGCCACGAGTTCGCCCCCTTGGGGCATTAAATTTCCCCCACTCCCCCGCCTCACAAACTGGCCTCGCTCACACAGCGATTTTGGCGCTTGTGTTTACAATGGAGAACGTCCTTTTGTGTCAGGCATTGCCCCTGCCATGACGAACCCTAATTCCTCTCCCCCGCCCCCGTCGTCACCCCCGCCATCGCCGCCGCGCACCCTGCTGAAGACGGTGACAACGGCGCTTCAGGCCGTTCAGGCCAAGGTGGACTTTGGCAAGCTATCGGTAAAACCCGGTTCTCGGATGGCCTCCCTGGAAGTGGTGGTGGATGGTCGGCCTACGACCTATCCCCTGTTGGGGAAACACTATGTGATGGGGCGCAGTTCCTCCCAGTGCGACATTGTGGCCAACAGTCCCATCGTCAGCCAGGTACACGCTACGTTGACGCGGGATGACAACCGTCCGGGCCAGCCCTTTGTGCTGAAGGATCGCAACTCCACCAACGGCCTCTATCGCGGCAAAAAGCGCCTCAGCCGGGTGGTGATGAACCACGGAGATGTGTATACCCTGGGGCCAGCGGAACTGGCGGATGCCGTCACCCTGCGCTACATCGATCCGCCGCCCTGGTATGTGAAAGCGGCTCGCTACACCCTCTACGGCTTTACGGGGGTATCCCTGGCGGTGGGGGTGTGGATTGTGGGGGTTGAGTGGCCCAAAATTCCGGTGCGCCCCCTGCCGGATTCGGTGCAAGGCCCGGTGATGGTCTACGCCGAGGAAAACGGGGCACAAGTCCCCCTGCGGGAACAGCGCAACCAGGCCCACCTAGAGCTTCAGAGCATGGGCGACTTTTCCCCCTACCTGCCCAAGGCGCTGATTGCATCCGAGGATACCCGCTACTACTGGCACCTGGGGGTAGATCCCCTGGGCATTTTGCGAGCCACGGTAGTGAACGTGCAGGGCGGCGGCATTCGCCAGGGGGGCAGCACCATCACCCAGCAGCTCGCTCGCAGTATCTATCGAGAATACGTGGGCACCGGGGATTCCGCTGGCCGCAAGATCCGCGAGGTGATTGTGGCCCTTAAGCTGGAGACCTTCTACAGCAAAAACAAGCTGCTGCTCACCTACATGAACCGGGTCTACCTAGGGGAAAACCTCTACGGCTTTGAGGATGCGGCCCAGTTCTATTTCGCCAAACCCGCCAAGGAGTTGACCCTCTCCGAAGCGGCCACCCTGGTGGGAATTTTGCCGGGGCCAAACGCCTTTAACCCCGTCACCAACTACGATGCGGCGGTATTCTACCGAGATCGCGTTTTGGAGCGCATGGTGGCCCTGGGCATGGTCAGCCAGGAGGAGGGTCGTCGTGCCCGTCGTTCCCGCATTGAAATTAGCCCCGAAGCCACCCGCCAACTGCAAAGCACCCGCGCCCCCTACTTCTATAGCTACATTTTTCAGGAGCTAGAGACCGTGCTGGGGGAGTCTCTGGCGCGGGAGGGAAACTTTATTGTGCAGACGGGGCTTGACCTCACCCTGCAACGGCTGGCGGAAAATGCCCTCACCAGCGATATTGCCGCCCGTGGATCGGCCCTGGGCTATTCTCAGGGGGCCGTGGTCACGGTGGATACCCCCACCGGGGAAATCCGGGCCATGGTGGGCGGGGTAGACTTTGGCCAAAGCCAGTTTAACCGCGCCTCCCAAGCCCTACGCCAGCCCGGTTCCACCTTCAAACTGTTTGCCTACGGAGCCGCCCTAGAGCAGGGCATTTCCCCCGGTCGCACCTTTGCTTGTGATGCCATGACCTGGAACGGCCAACGGTTTGCGGGTTGTCGGGCGGGGTCGGCCCCCATGGATATGTACCGGGGCATGGCCCTCTCGGAAAACGTGGTGGCCCTGCGCATTGCCAAGGAAGCAGGCTTGGGCAATGTCATCGACAACGCCCAGCGCCTAGGGATTACCTCCAAACTGCGGCCCACGCCGGGGTTAACCCTGGGGGAAAGCGAGGTGACGCCCCTAGACATCACCGGATCCTTTGCTGCCATCGCCAATAACGGCCTGTGGAACCGCCCCCACGGCATTGTGCGAGTCCTAGACAGCAGCGACTGCGCCAACCAAGAGGATTTTTCCACCTGCCGTGTCATCTACGAATTTGGCCAAGCCGGAGATGCCAACCGTCCCGCCGTTGATCCTGGCGTGGCCAATACCCTCGTGACCTTACTGCAAGGCGTCGTTCAGGGGGGAGGCACGGGCCGCGCCGCTGCCCTAGGCCGAGGAGAACACGGCAAAACTGGAACCACCGACGACAACCGCGACCTCTGGTATGTGGGCACCCTGCCCAGCTACGGCCTCACCACCGGGGTGTGGCTGGGCAATGATGATAATTCCCCCACGCGGGGCAGCAGTGGCCAAGCCGCCGCCGTTTGGGGAGCCTACATGCGCCAAGTTGCCCAGTAGGCTGTCCCATTCAGCCGCCTAGAAATCCCTAATCATCGGGAAATTGCCAGCAGGGGATATGCTCTACCCGACGGCTCCCGCAGGTGCAAATCGCCTCATCGGAGGAATCCATCCAGGTGGCATCACAATCGCGACAATGGCACAACACGTTATTGAGGTTGGCTTGGGCAAGGCCAAACCGCCAGCGCTCTAGCTCCTCAGGGGTGAAGTGGGTGGGGGGATTAGCCATGATCGCAAACTATGACCGGGCATCGTCGCCGCTGGGCATCCCCTCTGGTGCAGAACTCGCCTGGGGCACAATGCCCAAGCTATCGCGACCGTTGGTTAACACGTCCACGGCTCGCTTCAACTTGGCCTCTAGGTAGCGTTTCTGATCCACCAACTGGCGCAGCTTTTGGTGGCGGGCAATGGCCAAACTCAGGGTGGACACCTGTTCTGGGGGGCAGGGCATACACTGCAACTGGCCATCGGCATTCAGGCTGCATAGCTGATAGCTGGGGGGCACCGCCGATGCCGGGGCGGGTGCATCCTGGGCCGCATCCCCTAGGGCCTCATACAGGCTGTCTATATAGCCCGACAGCGCCTGGGGGTCAGCATGGCGCAACAGCGCGGCGGCATCCTTAGTCTGGGGGGTGGATCCGTCGATGGTTTCCAGCCAGCCAGCCACGATGGGGCCTTCCATATATAAATTCTGAATGCTCTGAACCGTCTGCCTCAGCTCATGATGCCAGCTTTCCACGGCTAGGTGAATGTCCTGGAGCACCTTGAGAGCGAGAGCCGGGTTGGCATCGTGACGATGGCGGCTGAAGACCGGGCGGTTCGTGGGCACAGGGCTGAGGGACAGGGTGGGATCGCCCAGAGGCAACGAGACCTCCACCGCCCGACGACTGGTCTCCCCCGACCGCTGCCCCCAGCCCTGGGGTGAGGTGCGAGGGCTTAGGTCAAAGGATACCGCTTTGCGTGTAGTCGGCGATATCGCCCCATCGCTCCCCCCTGGGGGGGCAGATCGGGAGGACTCAAGATCGGGTAAATTGGCCATGGCAATAGGAAATTAATGAGGCCGGAAAATCAGGCTGAATACAGCAATACCGGAGGAGACGCAACCCTAGGGCCGCAACGCCCATCCAAGACCAAACCTATGGACAATTTATACCCGAATTCCTGGATTCCGCGCCACCGAATTCCACGGACACCGTTCACCAAGACCAGCCTAGAGTAGGTCTCCTGCCCACCACAGAGACAGCCAGAATGGCTGGTCTACGTAGGGTTTGTGATTCACTGAGGCTTTCCCAGCGTCTCAGCTTGAACGCACACTACATGAGGTGATCAATAATCACCGCAGAGATGGCCGAAAACAGGGTAATTCCTAGCCCCACAAAGGGATTTTGACCTTGGCTCACGGCCAACGTCGTAATCACCCCTGCCCCGAGGGCGGCAATGGCAAGGGCGCTAATCCAATCTTTTTGTACGTTGTGCATCGGTAATATTCGGGGAAATAGGGGGGCACCTCGAAAAATACAGATTTTTCTGGGAGTGGCAACGTGATCTCAAGGGTTCTAGCCTTTTGAAGGCCGCCA
>JALQST010000146.1 GCA_023264315.1 Nodosilinea sp. BSH.14 | reverse complement strand
TGGCGTAAATAACTGCCTGTTCCTGAACTTTCTGGCGCTTTTTAGTCCGATTGGTTCGAGTTGTCTTCCCAGAGCCCTTTAAATCTAACCACTTCACTTCAACCACAGCATATCGACCCTCACCATCAGTAAAAATTAAGTCACCTTTACCATCCTGCGTCCGATTTTCATTGACCTCCCACTCGTCATCAAAGACATATGGATAATCGGGCAATAATTCAGCGCTGTGAAGCACAAGTTTCTGCTTGAGCCTGTATTCTTGATTTTTATCCCAGTCCCGACCCTGGAAATAGGCCCGCAACACTTGATCACGATGCTGAATATCAGATCGATTCGTCATAATAATTAACCTCCCTAATTAGGAAGGCGGAAAACAGCGGGTCTTCACTTTTCTGACTGCGGTTGGTTATTGATAGGTTTTAACTCGCTTTCATAGATACCGACATCTAGACAGGCATTATCATTGACTGGGATCGATGTGTTGGTATCTATGAAAATTAGTTAGCCATAGCCATCAACGCTTTATAGAAAAGCAAAACCTCCAGAAAATTTAGCCCAGTTAACCTGATGACGTCAAGGGGTGAGTGAGCATTTGCCAAGACAATGGCACGGTCTCACAGGAAGTGCCGTACAATGATTAAGGAATATTTCAACCCTTGCGCCGTGACTGATACCCTTACTCGTCCTCGTCAGCAGACTGCTCCTTCGTTGCCGCTCAAAACCCTGTGGGCGGATACGCTGACGGTGTTTTGGGGAGACTGGCTGGATTTGCGGGTGCGGATTCCCCAGGTGGCGTCGTCGGGGTTGGTGTCGCCGTTGATTTATATTTTGGCCTTTGGGTTGGGGTTAGGTAGCGCCATCGACCAAGTGGTTACGCCGCCCGCCGGGGATACCTATCTGGAGTTCATCCTACCGGGGATGGTGGCCCTATCGTCCATGGTGATTAGCTTTGGGGGCACCACCTTTTCCATTTGTGGGGATCGCCTGTTCACCAAAACCTTTGAGGAAATGTTGCTGTATCCCGTACATCCCCTGGCGCTGCACCTGGGCAAAATGCTGGCGGGGATTGTGCGCGGTCTGATGACCGCCAGCTCCGTGATTTTGGTGGCGGTGCTGTTTACGGGGCGATTTTGGAGCTTCATTAATCCGCTGTTTTTGCTGCTGGTGGTGCTCAATTGTGCCGTCTTTGCGGGGCTGGGGGTGATCGTTGGCCTCAATGTGAAGTCCTTGGAAAGTGTGGGGCTGTTTAACAACTTCCTAATCGTGCCGATGTCCTTCCTGGGGGGTACCTTTTTTGATCCCACCATGCTGCCCCCAGCCCTGAAAGCCATTGTCTACCTGCTGCCCCTCACCTACACCACCATTGGCCTCCGGGCAGCGGCCTACAAGCCCTTGGCCGAGTTCCCTTGGTATGCCATTCCGGTTTTGATTGTGGTTGCCGTGGCGTTGGCCCTCGTTGGAGCCCAGCAATTTTCCACCCAGCAAGACTAGCTTTGCCAGCCTGCCTCCCTTTGCCACGATGGACTTGAAGCCTTGACTGAGGGATCCAGAGCCTTGGTCTCAGCCTGATCCGGTGGGCGGGGTAGGAATACTTTCGACGGGCAGCAGGGCTGTGTCTTCCTGCGCTAGGGTAATGGCGGTGGCGTCAGCGGTTTCGGTGGGCACCAGTTCGGTGTCGCCCGGGGTGGAGACGGGGCTGGGAACCAGCCCCCCCACGCCTCGATACCAAGTTTGGTAGAGGTGGGCGATGGATGAACTAAAGCCGTTGGGCAACTGTTGTAGGGCATCGAGGGCGTCTTGGGCCGTGGGGTAGCGATCTCGATAGTCTCGGCGTACCATTTGGTCGATTACGTCCTTGAGGCGGCTGGAGGCTTCGGGGGCATAGGGTCGCCAATGGATTTCTTGGGTGGTGGCGTCCTTTTCTAGGGTGTGGGGGCGCAGCCCGGTCAGGGCGCGGATACCCATCATGCCAACGGCATAGACGTCGCTACTGAAACAGGGGCGTCCAGCCCGCTGTTCGCTGGGCATATAGCCTCGGGTGCCGATGGCCATGGCTGGATCCGCCCCTTCGGAGGTGGCCATTTCCCCCTCCACGGGCCGCAGCCGTTTGACGGCCCCAAAGTCAATCAGCACCACCTTGCCGTCTCGGTGGCGACGAATCAAATTCGACGGCTTCACATCCCGATGGATAACGTGGTGGCGATGGACAAAGGCCAGGATTTCTAAAACTTCCTGCAACAGCAGCACCACCCGAGTCTCCGACCAGGGTTTCCCTAGCTCCATCTGGTGGCAAACGCGGCTGCCATCAATGTATTCCTGGGCGAGGTAGACCTCGTGATCTTCCTCAAAATGGGCTAGCAGGGTGGGAATTTGGGGATGACTGCCAAGTTCGTATAATATCTGGGCTTCGTGATCAAAGAGGTGACGGGCGATGACCTGGGTGATCGGGTTTTGCCCCTCCGGAGCCTTAAATTGCTTCAGCACACAGCGGGGATGGGTGGGCAGATGCAAATCCACCGCTAGGAAGGTGTGGCTAAACCCGCCAAAATTAAGCTGCCGCAGGATTTGGTAACGCCCTCCAAGGGGGTAGGCCATCAGGTCAATCAAAGTTATCTCATCTCCATGGAGACTCTGGTCGCCGCTAGGGTGCCGAACATCCCCATCGAGGGACGTGGGGCCAGGGAGATTGTGGTTGGCGATGCGGCCCATCGTGGCAAATGCACGGTCGTCAGAATCGTGACCTCGAGAACCGATGGAACTGACCCTGGGTATAGACTAGCGCAAGGGCGGCCCCCTGGATGAAGGGTGAACCAACCCCACGCTTGAAGCACTTTAGCCTAAAAAAGCACGGCTTAGGATCTGCAAAGAAGACGTCAATAAAACCTAACAAACCCACTCTTCCAACGTTTCTAACCTGATGTCATCCCTGCGACCACCAATGTTTGGGGCGTTAGTCTAGCCACTTCATGGAAATTTATAGGAAACTATTGAGGAATGAGACAGCCTGTAAGTTTTTATCGGCAGACTGGGCACACTGGAGACTAGAATCGGTGGCAAGCATGTCCTTAGGAACCGATTGAGGCCCATCATCAACCAAGGCTCAGTAGATCACAAACTTGCTGTATTGCCATGCTCTGAACCTCATCCTAAATCCCTCTCCCTTGGGGAGAGGGACTTTGATGTACTTCCGGCTCCCTTCTCCTCGTAGGAGAGGGGCTGGGGGTGAGGTCTTCCGGATGCTTTGTGATCTACTGAGGCTGGATAGATGATGATGGACTATCGGGAGGGCATCGGTCTTCGATGTCGCGTTGGTTGTTTGATTCTTGGCCTTGTCTCCTCAGGATTCTTGTCATCATGATTGACCTTGCAAACCTCCAAACGTCCCTAGAGGTTGCCATCCTTGACCATTTGCCCGACGCCATTGTGGTGGTGGGACCCGACGGCCAGCTGATCCTTTGGAACCTCCAGGCCCAGCGCTGGCTCTCGGACTATTTGTCCTGCCTGTGGGAGGTGGATCCCAAGGCCCAGTGTCAGGTACTGGATCACCATCGCTGCCCGCTGCCCCTCGATCAATTACCCCTGCGGCGGGTGGTGGCTGGCCAGGTGATCGAAAACGAGGACATGGTGCTGGTGCAGCGAGGATCCGATCAACTGCTGTGGGTGGCGGTGAGCGGTGGCCCAGTCCCACCCGGCGGATCGGCGGCAGGGATTCTCTCGGTACGAAATATCTCGACTCACAAGCACCAGGAACGCCAACTCTACCATCAGACCTACTACGATGCCCTGACCCAATTACCCAACCGGGTCGCCCTCATTGATCGGCTGAACCATCTGCTGGTTCAGGGGCGAGAGCCCGATTCCATGGCGCTGCTGTTCATTGACCTGAATCGGTTTAAACAGGTGAACGACGACCTAGGGCACCGCCTGGGCAACCAACTGCTAACGGAACTGGGCCGACGGATCAAAGACACGATTCCCCCCCAGGCCATGGCGGCCCGCCTCGGGAGCGATGAGTTTGCGGTGGTAGTCGAGCACCTTGCCGGACAGAAGGAGGCCATTGATCTCGCGACCGATCTGTGGCACGCCATCACCCAGCCTGCTGTCTTGGCCAACCACGACATCCGAGTGGGAGCCAGCATCGGCATTGCCCCTGGCCCTGCGGCCTATCGCCACGCCGAAGACTGGCTACGCGATGCCAACACCGCCATGCACCAGGTAAAGGACTTGGCGGATTGTCACTGGTGCCTGTTTGATGGCTCCCTGGAGGCCCAGTATAGCCAGCGTCTAGAGGCGGAAACCGCCCTGCGCCGCGCCCTCGACAACGGAGAACTCCAACTCTACTATCAGCCCATTGTCACCATCAGTAATCAGGCCATCATCGGCTTCGAGGCCCTGGTGCGGTGGCAGCACCCCGAGCGGGGGCTCCTCCTGCCAGGGGAATTTATTAGTGTTGCCGAATCCAGCGGACTGATTATTCCCCTCAGTTGGTGGGTGTTGGAGGAAGCCTGTCGCCAAATGCAGGCCTGGACGGAGACCTACCCAAACATGGCCCACCTCACGGTGAGCGTGAATATGTCCAGCAAGCAATTTTTCCAGAAACACCTAGTGGATAAGGTGAAGGAAATCCTTGCCCAAACGGGCTTTGATCCCCATCGACTCAAGCTGGAAATTACCGAAAGTGTGCTGATTGATCACTCGGAATCCATCATTGCCATTCTGCAAGAATTGCGGGAGATGGGCATTCGCCTTGCCGTGGACGACTTTGGCACCGGCTATTCCTCCCTCAGCTATTTGCACCAGTTCCCCTTCGACAGCCTGAAAATTGACCGATCCTTCATCGAAAATGCGGATCAGGACTTTGAAAAGCTGGAGATTCTTCAGTCGGTGGTGCGCCTCGCCTGGAACCTGGGCCTAGATGTAGTGGCGGAAGGGGTGGAAACCCATCGCCACTATGCCCAACTTCGCGCCCTGCGGTGTGAATCGGGGCAGGGCTTCCTGTTCTCCCAACCCCTGCCCCCGGATTCGGTGGAACAGGTGATGCGGGGCAAGGTTGACCCGGATTTAGATCCCGACCTTGACCCAGATTTTGACGCCGACCTCGACCCGGACTTAGATCCCGACCTGGAGGCCGACCTGGGGGGCAGTCCTACCATGGCCTAGCTCCCACCCAAGCCCGCCCTGCTCCGTGGCCGTCCCTTAGCCCTGAACGGAAACCTTCACACTCGCTCCGTCCCGCTTGGCCACCGGAGCCGCCAAATGGGCGGGGATCGGCTGCATGGGCGCGATCACAGGGCGGGTTTCCGACCGTTCTGTGATGTCGGCCTCCACCGCTTGCTCAACCGGGTGAGCCTCTGCCGCATCCATCTGGTCACAGATCGCCTTGGCCAAGGTCATGGCTGCGTAGATGCCACCCAGGTATAGCACGAGGTCAAAGGCCCCAAAATAGAGCTGAAACATGGGGTATCCTCCCGACACATCAATCGTTACATCAATCGTTGTTATCCATCGTTATCCGTGGTTGCGCCGATATTACCCTAATTCTTTGCGAGCCTGCCGATGGATGTGCAAAGTAGCAGCCATTAGGTATGACTAGGCTGATGACTACAATACCGCTCAGGCTGAGCGGTGAGCCTGTCGAACCGTCGAAGCCTTGTCACCCTTCGACAAGCTCAGGGTGAACGGTCAATTTACCACCATGAGAATTGCTGGCAAATTAGGCATGAAGGGCGGCCAGCCAGTCCAGCAGCAGGGGGTTCACCACATCGGGGCGTTCGTCGTGGGGGCAGTGCCCGGTGTTGGGAATGCTGTGGAAGGTGACGGCGCGGCTGGGATCCTCCGCCAGTTGACGATAGAGACTGGCCCCTTGGATCGGCGTCCAGGGGTCGTTTTCGCCCCAGATCACCAACAGCGGCTGGGGAATGGCGGGCAGCAGGTCGCTGGGTTTTGGCCCTGGGGGCGCGGTGACGATGGAGGCAAACACCTTTTGAGCATTGGGTTGGCAGGCCGGGGCATGGATCATATCCACCAGGTCGTCGGTGATGGCGGCCCGGTTGCGGTAGACCTGGCGCAGCGAACTGCGAATGCGGCCCTTTCGACGCACCTGATTGAACACCAGCGGCCCCACGGTTTCCGAACTCACCAGCCAGGTGAAGGCTCCCATCACCCAATTTAGGGGCGGGTGGAGTTCCTCGGGGCGATGGTTGAGCCCACCGGCGCAGTTCAAAATGGCCCCGGCCTGGGCCGTTTCCGGGTGGTTGGCCAACATCATCAGGGTCAGCAAACCGCCGATGGAATTGCCCACATAGACCGCTGGTGTTTTCACCTGATCCGCCCAGAAGTCGTAGAGTAGGGCTTGCCACAGGTCGAGGCTATAGTCCAATACGGGCTGATCCGAGGCCCCGAACCCCAGTAAATCCAGCGCATAGACTCGATATCCCGCCGCTGCCAGCACCGGGATGTTCTTGCGCCAGTGGCCCAGGGATGCACCAAACCCGTGGATCAACACGAGGGGTTGCCCCTGACCTTGGGCGGTGTAGGTGATGGCGTGATCGCGCCAGCGCCAGGTGCGGGGTTCGAGGGTGGGGAGCGTCAGTTCTGCAACCATAGCTTAAACAATGAATGAAGGTTGGCCAATCAACTCGGCAACGGGGGAAACCGTTGTTTCATCATACCCACCTCGGGAGATCCACGCCCGAGGGGCTGGGGCCAGGGTGGTCAATGGCTGGTGGGTATGATGAGCGCTATGGATCGGTGCGTGTCCCATGCGGCCCCTGGCCTGGGTGCTTGACCTAGGGTTTTTGGGTCACAAAACCACAACCGGGGTTCTGACCCATTTCTCAGGGTTCAGCCCCATAATGATCCTAACGAATCGGCCTGTCTCCCCTCCTTTTCCCTGCCCCATGCTCAATTCCCGCATCCCCTCCGGCCCCCTCAGCCAAAAATGGAGTGATTTTAAGGATCACTGCCGCCTGGTGAGTCCTAAAAACAAGCAGCGCCACACGATTTTGATTGTGGGCACTGGACTGGCCGGGGCATCGGCGGCGGCATCCTTGGCGGAACTGGGTTACCACGTCAAAAGCTTCTGCATTCAAGATTCTCCCCGTCGCGCCCACAGCATTGCGGCCCAGGGCGGCATCAACGCCAGCAAAAACTACCCCAACGATGGCGATAGCGTCTGGCGGCTGTTCTACGACACTATCAAGGGCGGCGACTACCGGGCGCGGGAGGCCAATGTTCACCGACTGGCGGAAATCAGCAGCGGCATCATTGACCAATGCGTCGCCCAGGGGGTGCCCTTTGCGCGGGAGTATGGCGGCCTGTTAGATAACCGATCCTTTGGTGGAGCCCAGGTGTCGCGGACGTTCTACGCCAAGGGCCAAACCGGGCAGCAGCTTCTCCTCGGAGCCTACAGCGCCATGATGCGGATGGTGCAGGCGGGCAAAATCGAGGTCTATGCCCGCCGCGAAATGCTGGATTTGGTGGTGGTGGATGGCCAAGCCCGGGGCATCGTCGTCCGCAACCTGGTG
>JALQST010000145.1:298-7592 GCA_023264315.1 Nodosilinea sp. BSH.14 | reverse complement strand
TATGGCTAGTGATTCAAAAGTTTTCACAAGGGTCTAGCGTATCATTGTCCAGACGCTTTCGTCAATTTTGGGTTTGTGTCCATTGACGCTACTCCATCACCGCAACCACCATCCACCCAAAACTGCGCTTAGCGGGGAGAGTCGGCCATCGTACGACAGTCTTCCCCCCCGGCGTTGGGGGTGGTGGAAAAGGCATTGCCACAGCCGCAGGCGTGGCTGGCTTGGGGATTGACGAAGCGAAAGCCTCCGCCCATCAAATCCTCAGCGTAGTCAATGGTGAGATTGTCAATCAGGGGGAGAATCGCCTGGGCGAGGACGATCTGAAGGTCGCCCACCTGAAAGGTGACATCGTCAGGGCTGGCCTGCTGGGCGGGGCTAAGATCGTAGATCCATTCCGCACAATCGCTGGGCTGAAGCTGGATTCTCAAGCCCGCATGACGCGGAAATGCCTGTAAGAGACGCTGGATTTCTTGGGCCGCTGCGGGGCGCAGATGAATCATGGTGGCGCAAGGGCTAGGGGCGATGGCCAGCGGAAACCGGGCCATGGTTCAGCCTATCACGCCACCTGGGGGGTTACTCGGCCTTGTCGTCGGCGCGGGCATAGTCGTCGTGGAAGCGCACGATGTCGTCTTCACCCAGGTATTCGCCGTTTTGCACTTCGATCAACACGAGGGGAATGACGCCGACATTTTCCAGGCGGTGCCGGGTGCAGGGGGGCACGTAGGTAGATTGGTTGGTGGAGAGCAGGATTTCCTGATCCGAGCAAGTTACTTTGGCAGTGCCGGAGACCACAATCCAGTGTTCGCTGCGGTGGTGGTGCAGTTGAAGGCTGAGGCGATGGCCCGGTTTGACTTCAATACGCTTAATTTTATAGCCGCGCCCCTCCTCTAGGACGGTGTACGATCCCCAGGGGCGTAGGCCCGTTTCAGCCCTGTCCCTGGCCTTGCCGGCGTCCCCGCCGGGGGAGGAGAGGGTGACCGAGGCCGTGGATTCTTCTACGTGAGGCATTGTGGGTATGGTCTCCTAGACGACACGGTTAATGTATTGAACGGAAACAGGAACGCAACGGGATGCGTGACCCAGGCCGGGGTGAACCCAGCGGGAAGCCCACCAGGGAGTAGATGAGGCATCCCGCCCGATACCATTGTCCTCGTTTTTCGGGTTTGGTCGCCTACCCTCACGGGAGGAAGAAACCCAGACCATTGTTGACCCGAGCGGCGGTACGCGGATGACGGTTGATCAGCCGACCCCCTAGGTAAAGGCTAGCGGAACTACCGCCATCGAGGTTGAGGGCATCAACACTGCCCAGTTGAGCCATCACTTGGGCCGTTTCCGCCAGGGTGGGGCCAGAGCCAGCGGGGCTGTTGTGAATGGCAACCAGCAGAATATCTCCCGTGGCGGTGTAGCCGATGGCGCTGCGGGGGGCGGCTTGGCTAGCAAAGGCGCTCCCGAATTGCTCTAGCCCTGCATCCAAGACGATATTGCGGTTCCGAATTAACAGGGGGCCACCGCCAACGATGTGGGGAAAGGGCGCTAGGCTGGGGGGCACAACGTCGGATTGGATCGTGACGGCGGTGCCGGAAGCTAGCGCGGGGGCGGGGGTATCGTAGGCGCGGAGGGCGAGGATGTAGCCGTCTCTGGGAATGGGAACGCTCACGTCCCCCGTCACCGACTGTTGACCGACCACCTGCTGGTTGCGTACCGTCACAATTCGTTCAGACTCGGTAATCGGGCGATAGGTGCTGCCCCAGGCCGGGGTGTAGAGACCCATACCCGCTTGAACATAGCCGCTGTTGATGGCCTGAATCGGGAAGGTTTGGCCGCTCCCCGTGCGCAGGGTTTGCCGCAGCACCAGCCGATCCATCTGCACCTGCCCATTGCCCCAGCCCACCACGCCCCGACCGAGGATAGGGCCGGAGATCCAGTCGTTGCTGTAGCGGACGGCCCCCAGGGGGTACTGGTTGTTGCGGTTAAAAAATCCAGCGTTGATCGCCGCCGTGGCCTGCCAGCGCTGGGCCATGGTTTGCAGGGGCGTGATTCCCGTCGCGGTGGTGGGATCTGTCCAGATCGGGCGCAGGGCGGTTTGGGCATCCCGAGCACTGAGTTGGAGCCAGTAGACGGGCAGGGTTTTACGGCCCACGGTGAAATACTGCTGTCGCCAGCGCAGGCCCGGTGCCCAGAGAATATCCAGGGGCCGCAGGTGGTCGGTACGCACATCTACTACCACCCGGTGGGGATTCGCGAGGGTGAACAACACCGGACGCGCATTGGCATCGGGCAGGGGCAGAGTGATCTGGGTGGATTGGCCCACCGAGGTGATTTGCGCTGGGGGCAGACCACTGGACGGACGGACGACGGATTGGGCCACGGCGGGGGTGGCGGTGGCCGCGAGGGTAACGGTGACAGATCCCCCGGTTTCGCTGATTTGCGCCACGGTTGGCCCTGAGACATCCATCACCCAGCGCTGCCCCCAGGGCTGATTGCCAGAGCGCAGGTTGGTAATTTGGGTGGCGGGTACCGTGAGGTTCAGGGTCTGGCCTTGCACCGTGGCCGACCAGCCGTGGCTCCTTTGCAGCGGCGTCAGGTCGAGGTAGCGATAGCCCCCCTGCACCCAGGCACTCAGAACGGTCGGAGTTTGGGCACTGGAGAACCACTGCACCGGCTGGCGCTGAGCGTCGTTGCTATTCAGCAGTGTGAGGCCCACGTGATCCGTGAGGCCGTAGTCCGCAAGGCCAATCTGGTTCTGCCGCTGCATCCAGGGAACAGACACACTGATGCCATTAATGCTGACCCGGTTGCCCGTGACGCTGGGGGCCTGGGCCATCAGCGGGGGGATGCCCCCCTGGGCCGTAGCGGCCTCAGACTGGCTGGGTTCAATTGGGGTCGTCTCTGGGGAAACCTGGGCGACGGCGGTGCTGGCCATCAGGGCCGGAGAGGCTAGGCCCAGCAGCAGGCTCATGAATCGAGGCAAACGGCGGTTTAAGCGGGGGGATGGTGTCATGGAAAAACCGACTTCCTTGGAGGGATGGAGGGAGGATACATCAGACACGGCGGATCAATCCATTAACGAACCTTGACCCAAGGAGATGCTAAGGTCTGTAAACTACTGATAAAGTCTGTAAATTATAGGCAAGGTAAAGCGATCTTTTCGGCTCCGCTTTCCCTCACTCAACAGGACGGTGTTAAAGCGGTTTAGGTGCCAGGGCTGGATGGTTTATCATACGGATTCTGCCTTGACTCCACGACACCACCGCCTCAGCCTTGGTAAGGCCTATTAAATTGTCTAAGGTTTCGACCGCGATGCAGTCAATTCTTTGACGGATTGGCTCATGCTTCGACCGCTTGCTTCAGATTATCCCCTCGCTTGTTGACCTGCTATCCCATGGGACATACACCTGTGAACCATTCGCATTCATCGCTGCCTCAATCCTCCGCGCCTTGGCCAAACTGGGGGCCGAAATCCATTGTGGAAGAGCGAGATGCTTGCGGCGTTGGCTTTTTGGCCGATCAGCAGAATCGCGCCAGCCATGACCTCGTCTCCAGAGCCTTGGCGGCGTTGGACTGCATGGAACACCGAGGCGGCTGTTGTGCGGATCAGGATTCTGGCGACGGGGCTGGGGTGATGACGGCGATTCCCTGGGCAATTTTGCAGGATTGGGCGTCAGAATCCGGCAAGGCCCCGATCAATCCAGCGCAGACGGGCGTGGGGATGATCTTTTTGCCCCAGCATGAGGCCGCAGCGACCCTCGTGCGGGAAACCTTCGAGCGCATCACTAAAGACGAAGGCTTAACCCTAGTGGGTTGGCGGCAGGTGCCCGTCACTCCCGGTGTGCTGGGTGCTTTGGCCAAGCAGTTCCAGCCCCGCATTGAGCAGGTGGTGGTGGCGTCGGATTCGTCCAGGGGTGAGGATCTGGAGCGGACGCTGTACCTGGCGCGGCGTCAGGTGCTCCAGGCCGTAGCTCAGTTGATTGCAGGTGACACGCTCCCCACCGATCATTCCCAGGCGCTAAAGGATTTCTACGTCTGCTCCTTCTCCTGTCGCACGATTGTCTACAAGGGGATGGTGCGATCCTCGGTGCTGGCCAGCTTCTACAACGACCTCACCAATCCCGCCTTTGTTAGCGCCTTTGCGGTGTATCACCGTCGCTTTAGCACCAATACTATGCCCAAGTGGCCCCTGGCTCACCCTATGCGGCTGCTGGGCCACAACGGCGAAATCAATACCCTGGTGGGCAACGTCAACTGGATGATGGCACGGCAGGCGGATCTGTCCCATGAGATTTGGGGCAACCGGGTAGAGATGCTGAAGCCCATCGTGAATTTGGACAATAGCGACTCCGCCAACCTCGATAACGTCATGGAGATGCTGGTGCGGTCGGGCCGGACGCCCCAGGAAGCCCTGATGATTATGGTGCCGGAGGCTTACAACAACCAGCCCGCCCTGGATCAGTATCCTGAGATCACCGACTTCTACGAGTACTACAGCGGCCTGCAAGAACCCTGGGATGGCCCTGCGCTGATCGTGTTTAGCGATGGTCATCAGGTGGGGGCAACGTTGGATCGCAACGGTCTACGTCCGGCTCGGTACGTGGTGACGAAGGACGGTCTGCTGATGGTGTCCTCGGAAGCCGGGGTGCTGGATGTGGCCGCTAGCGACATTGTGGAAAAGGGGCGGCTTGGCCCCGGCCAGATGATCGCCGTGGATCTGGATACCCAGGAAATTCTGAAAAACTGGACGCTGAAGCAGCGGGTGGCCCATCGCCATCCCTACGGCACCTGGCTGAAGGAAAACCGCAAGGAGATTGCGCCCCAGTTGTTCGCGGAAGCCAGCCTCTACGACGGGGAAGCCCTGCTGAAGCAGCAAAGCGCCTTTGGCTACACCGTCGAGGATGTGGACATGATCATCCAAGACATGGCGGCCCAGGCCAAGGAACCCACCTACTGCATGGGCGATGACATTCCCCTGGCGGTGCTGTCCGACAAGCCCCACCTGATCTACGACTACTTCAAGCAGCGCTTTGCCCAGGTGACGAATCCCGCCATCGACCCCCTGCGGGAGCGGCTGGTGATGTCCTTGGTGACCCAACTGGGGGCCAGGGGCAACCTGCTGGATGAGAAGCCCGAATACGCCCGCCTGCTGAAGCTGGAAAGCCCCGTCATTAACGAAGTTGAACTGGCCCAAATTCACCAGCCCGGTTTTGACACCGCCACCCTGTCCACCCTCTACACCCTGGCCGCTGGCCCTGGGGATTTGGCCAAGGCGGTGGATGCCCTCTGTGACCAGGCCGATCAAGCGGTGAAGGCGGGCAAAACCATCCTGGTGCTGAGTGATCGGGTGGACGCTAACGGCAACCCCACCACCCTCAGTGCCGACACCACCTATATTCCGCCCCTGCTGGCCGTCGGTGCGGTTCACCATCACCTGATTCGCAACGGCCTGCGGATGCACACCTCCCTGGTGGTGGATACGGCCCAGTGCTGGAGCACCCATCATTTTGCCTGCCTGATTGGCTACGGGGCCAGTGCCGTGTGCCCCTACCTGGCGCTGGAATCGGTTCGCCACTGGTGGTCGGACAGCCGCACCCAAAAGCTGATGGAAAGCGGCAAGCTGCCTGTGTCCACCCTCAACGGTGCCCAGGACAACTACCGCAAGGCCGTGGATGCGGGGCTGCTGAAGATCCTCTCCAAGATGGGGATTTCGCTGATTACCAGCTACCAGGGGGCGCAGATTTTCGAGGCCATTGGCATTGGCGAAGACCTGCTAGAACTCGCCTTCCGGGGTACGACCTCACGGTTGGGGGGGCTGTCCATCGCGGATTTGGCCCAGGAAACCCTGAGCTTCCACCAGCGAGCCTTCCCCGAAACCGCCAAGCGCCTGCAAAACATGGGCTTTGTGCAGTCTCGGCCCAGCGGCGAGTACCACATGAACAACCCGGCCATGACCAAGCTGCTGCACAAGGCTGTGGCGGATCGCCAGTACGACCACTACGAACTCTACAAAGAGCAGCTTGAGAACCGTCCCCTCACCGCCCTGCGCGACCTGCTGGATCTCCAGAGCGACCGCCAGCCCATTCCCCTCGCCCAGGTGGAGTCGGTGGAGTCGATTATGAAGCGGTTCTGCACCGGGGGCATGTCCCTAGGGGCGCTGTCCCGCGAGGCCCACGAGGTGCTGGCCATTGCCATGAACCGCATCGGCGGCAAGTCCAACTCCGGTGAGGGCGGCGAAGATCCGGTGCGCTTCAACGTGCTGAACGATGTGGACGGCGAGGGCAATTCCCCCACCTTCCCCCATCTGCGCGGCCTGAAGAACGGCGACACCGCCAGTTCCGCCATCAAACAGGTGGCCTCCGG
Source organism: Nodosilinea sp. BSH.14 (assembly GCA_023264315.1). Classification (GTDB taxonomy): domain Bacteria; phylum Cyanobacteriota; class Cyanobacteriia; order Phormidesmidales; family Phormidesmidaceae; genus Nodosilinea. The sequence continues at coordinate 1,241 of JALQST010000145.1, read as the reverse complement.
TCGGTTTGGGGTGACGCCGGAATACCTAATGCACGCCCAGCAGATTGAAATTAAGCTGGCCCAGGGCGCAAAACCCGGTGAGGGCGGTCAACTCCCTGGCAAGAAGGTCAGCCCCTACATCGCCATGCTGCGGCGGTCGAAGCCTGGGGTATCTCTGATCTCGCCGCCGCCCCACCATGATATCTACTCCATCGAAGACCTGGCCCAGCTCATCTTTGACCTGCACCAGATCAACCCAAGGCGGGCGTTTCCGTGAAGCTGGTGTCTGAGGTGGGCATTGGCACCATTGCGGCGGGGGTCGCCAAGGCCAACGCCGATATCATCCAGGTCTCCGGCCACGATGGCGGTACGGGCGCGTCGCCGCTCAGTTCCATCAAGCACGCGGGGGTGCCCTGGGAACTGGGCCTCACCGAAGTCCACAAGGTGCTGCTGGATAACCAACTGCGCGATCGCGTCACCCTGCGCGTCGATGGTGGCCTGAAGACGGGCTGGGATGTAGTCATGGGTGCCCTGATGGGGGCCGAGGAATTTGGCTTTGGCTCCATCGCTATGATTGCCGAGGGCTGCATTATGGCCCGCGTCTGCCACACCAATAACTGCCCCGTCGGCGTCGCCACCCAGAAGGAAGAACTCCGTAAGCGGTTCACGGGTGTTCCTGAACATGTGGTCAACTTTTTCTTCTACATCGCCGAGGAAGTGCGCTCTCTGCTGGCGCGGCTGGGCTACGCCAACCTGGTGGACATCGTCGGTCGCTCCGACCTGCTGAAGCCCCGCGACGCTGCAAAACCCGCCAAAACCCAGTCCCTCCACCTGGAGACCCTGATCAACCTACCCGACGTGCGCCAAGACCGGAGTTGGCTCAGCCATGGGGCCGTTCACAGCAATGGCCCCGTGCTAGATGACATCATCCTGGCCGATGCCGAGGTGCAGCAGGCGATCCAAA
>JALQST010000145.1:0-288 GCA_023264315.1 Nodosilinea sp. BSH.14 | reverse complement strand
GCGCTACAAGGTGATCAACACTGACCGCACCGTGGGTGCACGGGTGGCGGGGGTGATTGCCGACCAGTACGGCAACGCTGGCTTTGAGGGCCAACTCAACCTCACCTTCGAGGGCAGCGCGGGACAAAGCTTCGGTGCCTTCAACCTACCGGGGATGACCCTCGCCCTCATTGGCGAGGCCAACGACTACGTGGGCAAGGGCCTCAACGGTGGGCGCATCACCGTGGTGCCTCCGGCCGCCGTCCGTGACCCCGGCGCCCAGGTGATCCTCGGCAACACCTGCCTCTA
>JALQST010000144.1 GCA_023264315.1 Nodosilinea sp. BSH.14 | reverse complement strand
CAGGCATAAAGCCCAGCCCTCGGTAAAAGTCCACCACGTGGGGGTCGGCAAAGAGGGTGACGTTACTGATGTCGTCGCTTCGCAGTTTTTTAATCATCTGCTTCATCAGTTCCTTGCCCAGCCCTCGGCCCTGGAAGTCGGGATGGACGACCACGTCCCAGATCGTAGCGTTGAAGGCGTGGTCGGAGGTGGCCCGTGAGAAGCCAATCAGCCGCCGCCGTGCGCCTCGCTGCTCCCACATGGTGACAACTAAGTAGCTGTGCTGGATGGCCTTGCGCACCTTGCGCATGGGGCGTCTGGCCCAACCCACGGCATTGCACAACTCCTCTAGTTCGTAGAGATCGAGATCGCGATCCGTGCTGAAGAGGATGATGTGCCCCCCCCGTTGTTCCGGGATGGCATCTAATACCGTACCAGCGACCACCGATTCCCCCGGTGTCGCACCCTCGGATCCATTAAATAGATTTTTCCAGAAACCCATGCAGGCACAGCTCAGTATGATGAGGAAATCCGCAGATTAATTTTAATCTAAGAGGCTAGCCTTAGCGTGGAGCTTTCCGCTATCTGCGTGATTTAGGTCGTTCAGGATGATGACTAACCGCTAAGATTGGCATCATCTGGGTGTTGTGCCGGGGGCGAGTCAGGGGATGCATGGCCAATCCGCCCCGAGGTCAAGAAACTGTAGTCGCGGTTTCTGGTGTCCCGGTGTGGCGTCCTCTGCCTTGCTAAGAGGATGAATGAGCGTTAATCCGATGGAGTTATTCTTCCCTAAAATGGCCGTTGGCTTAAACCCCTCCACTGTCGATCTGTTAAAGCGCTTTAACAGATCATTTCCACAGTTCTATGAACAATTTGTCAGTAGCGAAATCCAGATCCAGAATCTTCGCCTTGCTTATCAACTGTATCAACAGAAAAAAGCCGTTATTGAAATTAAGCGCGAGGGCAGCAAGAACGCCCTATTTTTTGTCTATCGGAATCAGTCTTTTTTGCTCAGCGATATCTTTGGAGTACTGGCAGCCTATGGCCTAACGATTCACAACCTCAGTCTCTACGGCCAAATTAGACAGCCCATGCTGGTGTTTGTCAAACTGGTGGTGTCGCGGGGAGGTAAGGCGCTATCTTCCCAAACGGCGGAGAATGTATGTCGGGCGATCCAAGAATCTCTAACGGGGCATTTTGAAGTCGAGGAAATGCTCTCGGTGGAGTTCAACCTTGATGCTGGACTAGAGGGCGTATCCACGGAGTTCTATGTTGATCCGGTCTTTCATTTACCCGCCCTACTGATCGAGGCGAATACCCAGCCTGGGCTGTTTTACAAGGTGATGTATGCTGTGTGGCAGGAAGATTTGCTGGTGGTGAATGCCAACTTGCTGGTGTGGCGGGGGCGCACTCGGCTGATTCTCTACCTGCTCGGCCCCAACGAGAGCCTGATTCCCGAGTACTTAGGCCAAAAAATTGCCGAAGGGATACGCACTCGTCTCACGGCCTAGGGTAGGATCAACCTGTGGTTATCACGACCTATGGCTACCGCAACTCTTTTTGGCGTCCCCCACCACTACGAACTGACGGAGAACAGCGAAGCAACGCCCTTGGTGTTTATCCATGGCTGGATGCTGAGTCGCCAGTATTGGCAGCCCTTGCTGCCTCACCTGGCTGAGTCCCATCCCTGCCTATGCTACGACCTGCGCGGATTTGGTCAATCTCGCCACCAGCTTGAACAGTATCGACCGGGGCTCCCCGCCGCCGCCGAAGCCCTGCAATCCAGCCCCTCCCCCTACGGCCTAGCGGCCTATGCCCGTGATTTGGCGGAACTGCTGCGCCAGCTCCAGCTTGGCCCGGTGTGGCTGGTGGGGCATTCCCTCGGCGGGAGTATTGCCCTGTGGGCCGCCCATTGCTACCCCGACCAGGTAAAGGGGGTGATCTGCCTCAATGCTGGGGGCGGGCTATACCTGGATCGCGAATTTCGCCAGTTTCGCCAGGTGGGGAAAGCCATCATCCGGTGGCGAACCTCCTGGATGCGCCATCTGCCTCCCCTCGCCTGGGCCATGACGCGGGCCTCTGTGGTGCAGCCCCTCGCCTACCGCTGGGGCCATCAGCGTCTCGTGGACTTACTCGACGCCGATGCCGACGCCGCCCTCGGATCCCTGCTTGAATCCACTACGGAACCTGAGGTTCACCTGCTGCCCCGTTTGGTCAGTGGTCTGCGCCAGTCGGTTTACTTCATCGCCGGAGACCAAGATTCGGTCATGGATCTCAAATTTGTGCACCACCTGGCGGGCTACCTGCCCAGCGCCCAAACCGGGGAAACCGCCGTCATTCCCATCGCCGACTGTGGCCACATGGCGATGCTAGAGCAACCCCAGGCCGTGGCCCAGGCCATTCTGGAGCAAGTGGCCCAGCCCAGCCCCACCCCCTCGGCCCTGTTCTAGGCTTCGGTGCGACCCGGGTGCAGCTAACCCAACCCCGATCAGGGAGCCACCGTCTTGGTTTCCAGGTCGATGCCCAGCACTTGGGTATAGGCCCCTCGTGCCTGGGTAACGCCGATGGTGCGTTGGGAGGCTTCGATCATGGGGCGGCGCAGGCTCACCACAATGAACTGGGCCTGTTCTGCTTGACGTTTGATCATGCGAGACAGCCGCTCCACGTTGGCCCCATCCAGGAACATATCCACCTCGTCGAAGGCGTAGAAGGGGGAGGGCCGATAGCGCTGGAGGGCAAAGATGAAGCTCAAGGCCGTCAGGGATTTTTCGCCCCCAGACATGGAGGCCAGCCGTCGCACGGGTTTACCCTTGGGGTGGGCGACGAGGTTTAGCCCGCCGTTGAAGGGGTCTTCGGGGTCTTCCAGTTGCAGGTGGCCGTCTCCATCGGAGAGTTCGGCAAAGATGGTCTGGAAGTTTTTGTCCACGGCATCGTAGGCTTCCTGGAACGCCTTGCGCCGCAGGGTGGTGAAGGTTTCCACCCGCAATAACAACTCCGTGCGCTCCTCTTCCAGGGTAGAGAGCTTGTCGCTCAGGTCGTTGAGGCGTTCTTCGGTGCGGTTGTATTCCTCCAGGGCCAGCATGTTGACGGGCTCCAGGGCTTCCATGCGCCGTTGCAGGGAGCGCAGTTCTTTATGCAGTTCCTCTAGGTCGGTGTCGGGGGGAATTTCCGGCAGCGGGTCGGGTAGTTCCTGAGCCTGGGCTTGGCATAGAGCCTGAGCCTCGGTAAGCTGTTGCCGCCGCTCCTGCTGGGTTTCGATCAGCTTTTGCCGCTGCCATTCCTGCTGTTGCTTTTGGGTGCGCTGTTCCCGCAGGCGGGCTTCTAACTGATCACGATTTGCTTTCTCGGCGGCGAGGGTTTGATCGAGCACCGCCATCGCCTGCCGTAGGGTCGCGATTTCCTGATTTAGCCCCTGCTGCTGCTGTTTGATCTGGGCCAGCGCTTGTTCCCGTTCCCCCTGTTGTTGACGGATGGTAACGACGGTCTGCTGGGCCTGCTGGATGGTGGCCTCTAGCTGTTGTCGCTGGTTTTGGCGGGTTTGCACCTGTCGTTCCGCCTGTTGCAGGGCGGCTTGGCGTTCGGCCAATTGTTGTTCGAGCTGGCGCACGGCGGCCTGGGCGGTTTGCCATTCGCTATGGGTTTGGGATTGCTCGAGTTCCGCCAATTCTGCCCGTTTTTGGGCAATTTCCGCTTCTTGAGTGGGCAATACAGTGGCGATTTCCTGAAGCCGAGTTTCAGCGGCGGCAAACTCCTGCTGGGCCTGCTGTAGCTGGGTTTGAATCTGGCTGCGGCGTTGGGCAAGCTGCTGCTGCTGGGTCTGCTGCTGTTCCCCCTGAAGCTGCCTTTCTCGGTACTGCTGGCGCTGGGTGATTAGGCTTTGGGTGAGGGCTTGCAGGGTGGTGGAGGCGGTTTGCAGATTGCGTTCGCACCGTTCCAACAGCATGTCAATGTCGCTGAGCCGCTGCCGGAGGGCTTGGGCTTCCTCAGATTCGGCGGGTTCCACGGTGCCAAAGTGCAAACTACCAGAGCGCTGGTGAAGACTGCCCCCGGTGATCGCACCGCTGGTTTCCAACACTTCGCCATCAAGGGTGACGATGCGGAAATCGCCCAAATGCTGCCGCGCCATCTCCAGACGGTCAAACACCACGGTGCTGCCGAAGGTGTAGGCGAAAATGTCGCGGTAGCGGGGGTCGCAGTCGATCAGGTCGACGGCGTAGTCCAAGAAGCCATCGGGGCGCTTCCAGTCCGGTATGGGGGTAAATTTCGGGGCACGGATTTTGTTCAGGGGCAAAAACGTTACCCGTCCAGCCCGCCGCTGTTTCAGAAATTCGATGCCCTGCGCCGCCACTCGGTCGTTAGCGACGACTAAGTAACCTAGCCGCGCCCCCGCCGCCACCTCTAGGGCCACCTGGTAGCGGGGTTCCACCTTGCCCAGTTGGGCGACTAACCCCTCAATGCCCTGGATGCCGCTGTCTAACAGCAGCTTGGTGGCCTGGGTGCCCTGGCTTTCCTGCATGGCCTGGGTTTGGGCTTCGAGCTTATCCAGTTGGCGCTGCTTGTCCCGTTGTTCCTTGAGTAGGCGGGTTTGGGTTTCCCGCTGCACGGCCAGTTCCGCTTCGGCGGCGGAAATTTTCTCGGCGGTGGCCTGAATCTCGGCCTTGGCCCGCTCTAGCTGCTGGCTGAAGTCGGGGGCTGTTCCGCCACCGAGGACATCCTCGGCCTGGAGGGCCGTCAGTTGACCTTGCTGCACCTGAATTTGCTGATCGAGCTGGTGCCGCCGCTCTTGCAGCCGAATTTGCTCCGCCCGCTGGGGTTCTAGAGCCGATTGCAGAGTTTCGATGGCTCGGCGCAACTCCGTCTGCTGCTGCACCCAGGCTTGGGAGGCCGACGCGATTTCATTGGTAGCCTGTCGCCGTTCCTCTAGGGTTTGCTGTACCTGATCCCGCGCCTGGGTGAGGGTGACGATTTCCCGCGAGGACTGCTCCTCAATCTCCCGCTGGAGTTGGGCGAGGGTGCGTTGATGCTGTTGCAGGGCAATTTCCGTGTCCCGTAGCTGGGCTGAAGCCTGGTTGGCGGCGGTGCGGGTCTCCTGCTCCTGCCGCTGGAGTTGCCGCAGTTCCGCCTCGTGGGTGGCGACCTTGGCTTGCAGGGCAAGGTGTTCGTCTTCCCCCATGGCGCGGATGCGAGCGTTCAGGGTCGCTAATTCCGCCTCTAGGGCAACGACGGCCTGATCTGCCTGGGTAATGGCCTGAGCCAGGTTTGCCGCCTCGGTTTCTCCCTTAGCGATGGCCTGTTGCAGTTGATCGATCTGCCGCTGCTGCTGCCGCCACACCAACACCGCCTCCCACTGGCTTTTGTCTTGGAAGGTGGCCTTGAGTTTTTGGTACTTTTCGGCCTTTTGGCGATCCTGGGCTAGGCGCTCTAGCTGGGCTTGCAGTTCGCGCTCCACAATGCGGAAGCGGTCTTCGTGTTCGCGCACCGCATCTAGCTTGCCCCTGGCCTGGTCAATTTTGCGGTCGAAGGAGGCCACCCCGGCCAGTTCGTCAATAATTTGCCGTCGCTCCCGCGCATTCATGGAAATAATGCCCGTCACGTCCCCTTGAAGCACCACGTTGTAGCCTTCGGGATAGATATGGAAGCGCTGCAACTGCTCGTGCAGGTCATTCAGGGTGCAGGGTTCGCCGTTGATGTAGTAGTTGGAGGTGTAGGTGCCCTGGCTGGTGACGCGCAGCCGTCGGGTCACGCTCCACTCGTGGTTGATGGCCAGGGGGACAAGGCGTGAATCCGCCTTGGTTCCGTTACCGTTACCATGTTGGCCGTTGCCGTTTTGGCCATTCTGACTATTGGCCTCTGGATTTTCCCCATTACCGTTGCCGTTCGACTCACTGGCGGCGCGGTGGGCTTCCTCCATTAAATCGGCAGCGTCTTTTAGAAAGAACTCCGGCGGCACATCGGACAGGTCAAAGGTGACGGTAACGCTAGCTTCCGAGGTGGTGCGACGGCTCATCTGGCCCTGGTTGACCAAATCCGGCAACCGATCCGCCCGCATCCCCTTAGAACTGGCCAGCCCTAGGCCAAACAGCAGCGCATCTAAAATATTCGATTTGCCAGACCCATTTGGCCCAGAGATGACCGTAAACCCAGGCAATAGAGGAACCTGGGTTGTGCCACCAAAGGACTTGAAGTGGGACAACTCGACGCGCTTAATGTGCATTCGCTAGGGGTGCCTCGGACATAAGACACGCGTACTAAATGTAACAGGCTTACGGCCAGAGCGGGGAACCAGCGCCGACCCCATCACTATGTTCTGACCTTCTTGCCGCCTAAGTTTAGTGCAAATTCGCTCCAACGCTGCGGTTTGCCGGGATAATCGTGGGTCAGCAGGGATGTTTGCCGACACGGGGGAGGGGAGACCGTATGGCAATGGCGGCGGTTGGATCGGCTCCCGGCATGGCTGAATGTGGCCCCAGGAGGGCAGCGGGCGCGTTATGGTAATCGATACATTATTTGCAATACCATGACTTGCAACATCGTCATTTGCAAGATCATCTGCAACATCATGTGTCCATGCGGCGGGTTGCAAGCCCACCTGTCCACGTAAACCTCTGGAAAAAGGATAATGCCGATGTCGGTTCCCGTCAGTCTGATTCGCGCCCAGTCCTACGAGTTGGTGGCCCTGCGGCAGTCCATGGAAGCGCTGCTGGATCCCTTGGGCGGCATGGCGCAGTTTGTGAAACCGGGAGATCGGGTGCTGCTGAAGCCGAATTTGCTCACGGGGGCACGGCCCACCCAGGCATGTACCACGCGGCCCGAGGTGGTCTACGTGGTAGCGCAGATGGTGCAGGCGGCGGGGGGCAAGCCTTTTTTGGGCGATAGTCCCGCCTTTGGTACCGCCCACGGAGTCGCCAAGGCCAACGGATTGCTGCCCCTGGCCCAGGCACTCAATCTGCCGATTGTGGAACTGCACGGCCATCGCTATGCCACCGACAATCCGGCCTTTGACCACCTGCGCCTTTCCAAGGAAGCGATGGAGGCGGATGTGGTGATCAACCTGCCCAAGGTGAAGTCCCACGCCCAACTCACCCTGACCCTGGGGGTGAAGAACCTGTTTGGCTGTGTTCCCGGCAAGATGAAGGCCTGGTGGCACATGGAAGCGGGCAAGGATGTAGAACGCTTCGGCACCATGCTGGTGGAGACGGCGCGGTTGATTAACCCCGCCCTCACCATCGTGGACGGCGTCCTTGGCCATGAGGGCAATGGCCCCAGCGGCGGCGACCCCAGGGAGTTGGGCGTCCTGGCCGCCAGTGCCGATGTGTTTGCGGTGGATCGGGCCATGGTGACGGTGTTGGGGGTAGATCCTCAAACCGTGCCCACGGTGGCCCAATCCCTGCGGCTGGGCTATTGCCCCGCCTGGGAAGACATCACCTATCCGGCCCTTACCCCCGCCGATCTCGCCGTCGAGGATTGGCGCTTGCCGGATCAACTCCTGCCCATCGATTTCGGGATGCCCAGGGTGGTGCGATCTACCTTCAAGCACCTCTACATTCGCTATATCAAAGAACCCATGGCCGCCTACGCCAAGCGGTCGGCCTAATTCCTCGGCCTAATTCCCCCGATGGGTCGAGG
>JALQST010000143.1 GCA_023264315.1 Nodosilinea sp. BSH.14 | reverse complement strand
AAGTAACGGGATCGGTTCACTATTAGCTTACGCCAAACCACCCCGATAATCCACGAGAGAATCAAGAACTTAAGGATTCTGCCGTACTTTTAGAGGCCGTATTGCGCCTAGATCAGTTGCTACTCGACGCCACCTAAGTGAGGCTGATTTTTAAAGTTGTTGGGAAATCATGTCAATAAGCGCTACAATGCAGTCGAAGTTGACGCCCAGGGTCATGTGACTGAGGGCGCTTTGAAGGTTTGAGGAATTTAACGTGTCAAGCAAATTAGGACGACGTACGTTTTTAGGGGCCGGAGCTGCCGCCACCGCTGTGGCCCTGGGGGGGCTGAATCGTCAACCCGCCCAAGCTCAGTTTCCGTGGTTTCGGAATCGAGGCCGCGTGGTGAATCTATACTCGTCGCGCCACTATGACACCGACGAGCAGCTTTACGAGCGCTTTCGGGAAGCAACGGGCATCCGGGTCAATGTAGTGGAAGCCGAGGCCGACCAACTGATTGAGCGCATCAAAAGCGAAGGCCAAAACAGCCCCGCCGACCTGCTAATGACGGTGGATGCGGGTCGTCTGTGGCGGGCCGAACAGGAAGGCATCTTCCAGCCTGTGACCTCCTCGGTGTTGACCGGGGCCATCCCCGATAACCTGCGCCACCCCGATGGGCTGTGGTTTGGCCTCACTCAGCGGGCCAGGGTGTTGATGTACCGCAAGGATCGGGTCAACCCCGCTGACCTCTCCACCTACGAAGCCCTGGTCGATGCCAAATGGCGAGGCCGCATCCTGACCCGTAGCTCCACCAACATTTATAGCCAGTCCTTGGTGGGTTCTATCATGGCTGCCCATGGTGCCGCTGATACCGAAACCTGGGCACGGGGGCTGGTGGCCAACTTTGCCCGTGATCCCCAGGGCGGCGACACCGACCAAATCAAAGCTGTGGCCGCTGGCTTGGGCGATGTGGCCATCTCCAACACCTACTACTTGGCCCGCCTACTCAAGTCTGACAGTGCCGAAGATCGAGCCGTGGCCGAAGCGATGGGCGTGTTTTTCCCCAACCAAAACGACCGGGGCACCCACGTCAACATCAGTGGGGCGGGGCTAGTTAGGACGGCCCCCAACGCCGATGCCGCCATTGCCTTCCTGGAGTATCTCGTGAGCCCAGAGGCCCAGCGGATTTTTGCCGAAGGCAACAATGAGTACCCCGTGGTAGAAGGTGTTGCGGTCGATTCTGTGGTAGCCAGCTTTGGCGAATTTAAGGCCGATTCCCTCAATGCCGCTGTGTTTGGCCGCAACAACCCCGAAGCCCTCCGCATCACCGACCGAGCGGGCTGGAAGTAGGCGCTTTGGCTACCTCATCAGGGTAGGGGGGAGACAGGACAACCCAAATTCGGAGAAGATGGGAAGTACTAAATCCTTCCTACCCCTATGGTTGACATGCTGAAACTTGCGGTGAATGGCACCCTGATGCGGGGCCTTGAACTCAACCCCAACCTGATCCAGGCGGGGGCTGAGTTTTTGTATGAAGCCACCACCGCGCCCACCTATCGCCTGTGGTCAATCCAAGATCGTCATCCGGCCATGGTGCGAGTTTCCACGGACGGGGTGGCGGTGGCCCTAGAGGTATGGCAAATGCCCGCCGCTGGTTTGGTGCAGGTGTTGTTGCAAGAACCACCGGGGCTATCCATCGGCAAAGTCACCCTCAGCAATGGGGAGACGGTGCTGGGCGTGTTGGGGGAACCTATCCTCTGCGAAGGGCAACGGGAAATTTCCGAATTTGGCGGCTGGCGGGCCTACCTGGCGCAAAGGGCCTAATCCCAAAACGATCTCCGATTCCTCTAATCCCGGCATCCCTACATCTTCCTCTAACCCCGGCATCCCTACGTCCATGCATCCATCGATGTGGGGCGGAAGATGGGGGACAGATCCGTGGAACGTTAAGACTGGGGCCGGCTTGTGAGGAGGGATACGGTCATGGAGGCTCGCCTTTGCTAGGATAAATCAATATTCCTTAGCCATACAATACTTTCGGCTCTAGGTTCTAGTGCCCCAGCCGCCTTCTGTGGGCCGAAATCCCTCGAGGCCTAACCCGTTAGGATATTTTTTGCTCGACCCCAAAGCCCACTAGCACCAAGGTATCGAGGGGCTGTCCGGCCTCAGGGCGCTGGTAGTTGAGGATGCGGCGAATCCGCATCTTGGGATTAACCAGCAGAATGGAATCCACCGACACAACGCGGGTGTAGGGTGTGGTCATCAGCAGTTCGCGGTTGCTGGGATCGTAGCGAAAGCTGGACACGATGGGGCGTGCTTCTTCGTAGGCTCGGTCGCGCAGGTAGTCTCCGGTGATGACGCCATTGACCTGCTGCTTCGGCACAAACAGCGCCCGTAGCTCCTGGGAAACCTGTTCGCCCCTATCGGAAACGGTGTGAAAGACGAGGTTAAACCCCGGCAGGCCGTCGAGGTTGTCTGGGGCGGCGTAGGCATTGTCCGCCAAGACCTGACGCTTGCGGTCGGGGGGGATAGCCTCTACCTGAAAATCGGTGTGGGATCGCTCGATTTCCTGGTGAGTCAGGTAGTGGTAGGTGCGCTCAATGGCCCATTGGCCAAGGCAGCACTCAAAGAAGTCGTTGATATCTGCGAGATCCATCATTCCCGACCAAGGGTGCTCCCCTATCCTACCCCTAGGGCTGAGATCAGAGATTGAGTAAAAATGCTTGCTGAAGTCCGGTTGCTGAACCAAGAACCTCCGTCGCTTTAGCATGGAGAGGGTTAAAAAGAGTAAGGTTGTCTTGCCGTCCTATCCTTCGGCTAACCCCAACTTACGAGTGATCACCGGGATCAACCGTCGCTTGCACATCCTCTATTTTTTCATGGCTCAGCCTATGTCCACCGTTTTTGTCCGCCGTCTTAGCGCCCTCATTCTCGCCCTTGGCCTGGTCTTTGCCGCCGTTCCTGCGGCCCTGGCTGTCCCCCTTACGCCCCCCGTTCCTCCTATGCCCATCGCTGCTTTGCCCTTCTTCGGTTCCATCTTTGCGGGTCAACGTCCAAGTAACCTAGGCATGAAAAATGGCCAGCTTTCCCCCTGTCCCGGTTCGCCCAACTGCGTGGTGAGCCAGGGTAACCCCGACGCCGAACACGCTATTGCCCCCATTGCCTACCGTGGCGATGCCGCCAGCGCCCTGGCCCAACTAGAATCCGTGATTACCGCGATGCCGCGCACGGCCACCATCGAAAAAACCAAGGACTACCTCTATGCGGAATTCACCAGTCGCTTGATGGGCTATGTGGACGATGTAGAATTCTATCTGGATCCTAGCGCCTCGGTGATTCACGTCCGTTCTGCCTCCCGCCTAGGGGAATCGGACTTGGGCGTGAACCGAAAGCGGATCGAAGCGGTGCGATCTGCCCTAGCCCTCTAACAAGGCCAACTGCTGACCCAGACCACCCTCATGGCCCAGCAGGAAAAACTGCTCAACAGCATCGTCACCGCCATCAGCGATAGCCTAGACCTAGACGATCTACTCCAGCGGGCGGTGGATCAAATGCTTCAGGTGTTTCACGCCAGCCGTAGCCTAGCAGTCCTCTGTCGGCCCACTGATGTGGCCTTGATGCATACCGCTGCTGCTGCCGACCCTGGCTTTGACGATCTGAGGGGCGTTGCCATTCCCATTGTGAGCAACCCCCACGCCCAGGCTGTCCTCTCCCAAGATTGCCCGGTGGCCATTATTGAAACCCCAGAGCAAATGCAATATCTCCAGGCCCACCAATGCCACAGCGGCCAAGGCTATCTCTTTGCCCCACCCCTCACCCCCAGCGACGTTCCCGCCTTTTTGGCCCAGTCCCTGGCAGACCTCACCCCCGGCCCCTCTCCTCCCAGGAGAAGGGAGAGGGAGCCAATCCAAGTTCCCCCTCTCCCATGGGAGAGGGATTTAGGGTGAGGGTAAGGGTGAGGGTGAGTCGAGACTGGTACCGAACCAGGTGGTGCTGGCGGGTTGGGTTTGGGCCAAGAGTTTGCCCCTGGAGATGACATGGGTGACGGTGGCGCAGCGGCGGATGGCGTCGTAGGGGCTGTCGGCATCCAACACAATTAAATTGGCGGGTTTGCCCACTTCGATGCCGTACTGGTCTTCTACCTTCAGGGTTTTGGCCCCGTGGTGGGTGGCCATGGCATAGCAGGCGTCAATTTCGGCCTGTCCGGTCATCTGGCAGGCGTGGACGGCCATGGCGGCGACGGTTAGCATACTGCCCGTGCCCAGGTTGTACCAGGGGTCTTGCACACAATCGTTGCCGAGGCTGACGTTCAGCCCCCGCTGCCACAGTTCCTTGACACGGGTGATGCCGCGCCGTTTGGGGTAGGTGTCGGTGCGGCCCTGGAGGGTGATGTTGATCAGGGGATTGGCGATGAAGTTAATCTGGGCGCGTTCCAGCAGGCCCATTAGCTTGAAGGCATAGGCATTGTTGTAGGAGGCGAAGGCGGTGGTGTGGCTGGCGGTGACGCGATCCCCCAGGCCCGAACGCAGGGCACAGGCGGCGACCACCTCCAAAAAGCGAGACTGATCATCGTCGATTTCGTCGCAGTGGATGTCGATCAGGCGACCGTACTGCTGGGCCAGGTCAAAAATGCGGTGGACGGACTGCACCCCGTCCTCGCGGGTGAGTTCGTAGTGGGGAATGCCGCCCACCACGTCGGCCCCGAGGGCCATGGCTTCCTCGATCAGGGCATCGTTGCCGGGGTTGCCGAAGATGCCGTCCTGGGGAAAGGCCACCACCTGGAGGGTGATCCAGTCCTTCACGGCCTCCCGCACCTCCAGCAGTGCCTTCAGGGCGGTGAGGCTGGCTTCGCTGACATCAGCGTGGCTGCGGACAAACAGGGTGCCCTGTTGGGCTAGGTGTTTCAGGGTTTCCGTGGCCCGCTGCTTCACGTCCTCTAGGGTGAGGGACTGCTTGCGATCCCGCCAGATTTCAATGCCCTCAAACAGGGTGCCGCTTTGGTTCCAGCGGGGTTCTCCCACGGTGAGGGCAGAATCGAGGTGGATGTGGGATTCCACAAAGGGCGGACTGACCAGCTTGTCCTGAACCGAAAGTTCCTGGTGGGCCAAGACCTCCAGCCGGGGGGCAATGGCCTGAATGGTGCCCTGCTGAATGGCAATGTCTACGGGGTCTGCATGACCCAACAGCCGACATTGCCGTAGCACCATTTCCGGTGAGATCATGGCCACGTTTCCTATCTTGAATGGGATGGGTTGCGGTCTAGCGGGCCGAGCCCACAAACAGCCCCGGCGCGTAGGCTTCGATCACCTTACCGCTGCGGGTACAGGTAATCATAAGATAATCGCAGGCCTGACATTGGGTGCGCACCAACTGTTCTTTCTGCAAATGATGACGTTCGGCCAAGTGTCCACAGTTGGGGCAATGCACCTGTTGAGACATAAAAATCATTTTTGTAATCCTAGCTACTTTATGGTGTGAAGAAACACAAACCAACGGGCTGATTTTTTCCAAAAATAAGCTCGCAACGAACCAGGCCCATTGCGAGGAATTCAGAAAAATGCCGTCTTTGTATAGGTCATATTATGACGGTCTTCCTCGGTGGCGACCATGTTATTTTATAAAGGCTTAATCTTGTAAATCTCTATATAAGGGCTGATCCCCGACGGGATTTTTCCCTGTTGGATTGATCCATGGTTTGGAGAAGGATGGATTGCGGGGCCTCCTTCCTAGGTCATTAATCAGCCCCTTGTGCCCCTCTGCACCGAAGATTTAGCCCTAGTCAACAAACTCTGAAGGCGACTCGGGATCCGAAATGGTCTATGGATTCTGAGGGAGGGGTGCGGTAGGGTAGGGGCGCTCCCCGAAGGGTCAATCCAGCGATGCGCTTCCACATCCAACACCACACCACCTACCACTACCCAGAGCCGGTTTTGCTTCAGCCCCACACGCTGCGGCTCCATCCCCGTACCGATGCGGCCCAGCGGGTGATTCACTTTCACCTTGAGGTATCCCCGGATCCGGTGCAGCAAACCGCCCTGCTCGATATCGATGGTAACGATACCCATCGCCTGTGGTTTGCCCCCACCCCCACCCAAAGCTTCCGTATCACCACCACCACGGAGGTGGAAACCTGTCGCACCAACCCCTTCGACTACCTCCTAGAACCCTGGGCCACCACCCTCCCCATCGACTATCCCAGCAGCATGGCGGCGATTCTCAAGCCCTACCTGCAACCGATTCTCTACCCGGCTCCCTCCCCCAGGGCGGCGGCGTTGGCGGCGGATCTCAGCCACGAGGTCGAGGGCAACGTTAGCTTTTTCCTCACCACCCTCACCCAGCGCATCTACGACACCTGCGCCTACACCACCCGCACCACGGGTGATCCGTGGCCACCGGGCGTCACCTGGGAAAAACGCCTCGGCAGTTGCCGCGACTTCACCGTGCTGTTTATGGAGGTCTGTCGGTCGGTGGGGCTGGCGGCTCGCTTCGTCAGCGGCTATGAGGCGGGGGATGAAGCTGTGCCCCAGCGGGATCTCCATGCCTGGGCCGAGGTCTATATCCCTGGAGGTGGCTGGCGCAGCTTCGACCCCACCCACGGCCTCGCGGTGGCGGATCGCCATGTGGCCATTGCCGCCAGCCCCTTTCCGCCCTACACCTCCCCCATCAGTGGCCACACCCTAGCCACCACGCGCCCCGTGAGTGGACACCTGGAAACCGAAGTCAGGCTGACGGTACAGCCCTGAGGATTCGATGGGGCGAGGGCAAAGGGCGATCAGGAACCCGTGCCGCTGACGGTACGGAAATAGTCGCGTCCGTTATAGGTCAACACCACCGTGGGGTCTACCCCAGAGAGGTCAATGGCTTTGATTCGCACTTGTCCCCCGGCCAAGGTATCTCCCTGGGAAACGCGCCGCCCAGAAGGATTACTCGGCTCGGTAATAATGACATGGACTTGCTGGCCAATCTGCACCACACCGCTAATGGTGACTTGATCCACCTCACTCTCCACCGCTAACGCTGCTGCCCTCTCAACGCCAGCGGGCGTCGGGACTCCGACGGGAATCGGGGGGGCTGGCAAACTCGCGATGGTGACGGTGGGTAGGGGCGGCAGGGCTGGCAAGCCCTGGGCCGGAGCCGGGGCGGCAGGGCGAGGGCGAGCCGAAGCAGCGGCTCCGGGCATGGGATTCCTGGAACTGGAAGCAGGCGGTGGCGGTGGCGGCGGTGCGAGGAGATCTGGCGTGGGCCGATCCGGGACAGCGGCGGGAACAACCAGTGGCGCAAAGGGATCCGGTCGTCCGGCGACAATGGCGGGAATTCGCACCTCGGAGGCCGTGGATTGCAACAGGCTTGGCTCGGCCAGGGTGAGGGAGGAAGAGGCCGGTAAAAAAGGTGTCGTAAAGTCGGTGCTGGAACTTAGGCTATCCGCAGCCCCCGACGCTGCAAGGGTTTCTCCATGGGCGGATGTCTGGGCAGACTGGTTCAACTGACGATGCTGCCACAGCTTAAACCCACCCCCAGCCATCAGGGCGACCAACACACCGCCCGCAATGCCCAGGTAGAGCCTGCGATTTGACAGGGGGGCCGCACTGCTGGGATCAGGAAGCACGGTAATCTTCGGTATCCTGGCTTTGGATGGATTGAAATAACTCATGTGCCTTCTCCCCACAACTCTCCCACAGAATAGCGAATTCTCT